>JAEWAC010000254.1 GCA_023391895.1 Bacteroidota bacterium | reverse complement strand
CCTGCAGGTAATGGGGGAAGTCGATATACCAGTCTCCCTGCTCCTTGATAAATGTGTGGGTATTCATAGTTGATGGTTTGGTTCGATTTTGCAAATGATGGTTTATGTTGATTGACAAAAGCTTTGCCTTACCGCAGGGTACCCAATCGGTAATTGTTGCTCATGGCGCAGCAGCAGTCCTTTTTCCAACTCTTTCAAAACCCCATATGCGCCAGGCCTTTAAGGCTTTGGTGCACAGCAGGTAATGCAAAAGCGGATAGCGGGCACTGCGAATGCCAATGGCTTAAACAGGGGCAAAGTCTATAAAAGGTTCAAATGTTCGTATGGGGTAAAAGGGCAGTAACAGCCTCATAGTAGCAGGGTACATAAAATAAAAGTATTCATGGTGGTGTTTTTTAAAATGCTAAAAAGATGATTGCCATCAAGGGTCGGGGGGCGTTGTACCTTTTTATGGGCTGCAAGGTGGTGGCGGTACAGAGAAAAAGCAGCTATAAACAGGATCGTTTCAAATATATATACCATTTACTTAATACCGCCCTGTATTGTTCATATTTTTAGTAGGAAAAAGAAAAAGTTGATCAACAGAAACTTTTACTTAGGCCTGAGGGCGACCCACCATCATAATAAAGGCCAGCCAAAGCCCTGCCGCCGGAACGCCTTTTAGCCGCTAAGACCACCGCCCCTGGCTGAATTACCCCCCAAACAGGCAAACACCCATCAACGGTTGTACCTTTTAAACCGACCGCCGGAAACCCACGCCGGTACCCTGATAACCTTCCTCATAAAAAAGGGTCACCACCATCACCACCTCGTTGTTGCTATTGATGCTTTGAGACTGCATCATGCGCTCCAAACGAAAACCCGGCTGCTGAATCAACCGGTTCAGTTCTCCCTCTACCACAGCCGGACTGCCGGACACTATTTTCACCTGCATAATTGTATCATTTAAGTGTAAAATAAAAAAACCTCACTGGAAAGTGAGGTTCAAAACAACATAGTTCCTGTCATGAAACGGGAGCATCCAAAGCTACCATTTATCCCGGTAAAAAACTAACATTTTTATCATTTTATACTAAAATACTTAGCCTGTCCTTTAGAACCTTCAAAGGTGCCTTGAGGTATCAAAAGAAAATGCAGCGAAACCATCAGGACTGCGGCCCCATGCTGGTTTTTTACAGCCATACGTATTAATACGGTTGTTGCCAGCGCATAACTGTGTTACACTTGCACCATAATTGGGATGGGAACCAAAAAAAGCCCCTATGAGAACACAGGGGCGTAACCAAAACTAACTTCTTGTGAGGAAGTGAGGTACGAATATATAACATCCTCACCAACCTGCATAGTAATAGCTATCGCAAAGCCCATCCCAATTTTTATCAGCCCTGGAAAACCTACCGTATTAATACGGTTGACAAATTTCCATCATACAAATACCTTTGCTTTACGCTTTCGATACGATACACGCATATGTTGCAGTTGCACAAGCCCTCTGCTTAAAAGGAGGGCTTTTCATTACCCTATAATTGAATATTATGAATGTGAGACTCTTTCATGTAGATGCGGATAGAATTTATGACGTAGCCTATGAAGCAGAAATGTGTAAAGGCCCCGGCCAGCTAAAACAGGTAATCGCTATTTATGCCGGAGCCGAAGGCGGCTATACCATTATTTCAGACGATAGCCAGCTGGACCATACGCTGGAAGCCTGCGGGTGTGCCCGGATACACACCAGCAACCCGTTGTGGTTTTTAATGTCCCGCCATTCACTCAACTTTACTTTTTTCTATGGCAATCAAAAGCTGATAGAAAAACTACAGGCAGTTTAACCAAGGGCCATTAACTGCCGTGAGGGGAAAACAGCTTTCATGAATCAGCTCTCAAAATTCTGCGTAAAAATGTAGGGTGACCAGCCAACATTTTTACGGAATAATTTGTAGTTTAGAGAATAAGCAATTACCCCTAACAAAATGAAACTATGCTGCTCTATGAATATAAATCAATGAGGCGCCAGGTACAAATTGACATTCTGCTGGAAAAAGGTGTACACCTGTGCGACCGGGTAGAAAAAGGACATTTTATTTTTCTGTACCAGATCGATTATTTCTATGTGGAAGTATGGTACAGCAAAAAAAGAAAACAGGTAGTCAACCTCATCGCCTTTAGCGACACGCAACAACTGGACCCTTATATGAAAAGCATCAACATCAGCGAATTACTTCAGGGGGTTTAACCGCCACTTTTTTATAGGATCACGCTAATTCATATGGGGTTTTTAAAATGGCCACCAGGCTCCTATTTAATTTCAAAAACCCATTCCGATTATTTAAAAACAGTCTAATATTAAATTGTTTTCAGCTTTATGAAATCCTTTCGTCAATGGTAAATGGTCAATGGTGAATACTAAATCATAATGCCGATAACAGTTTCGTATAAACTGATATAGCTTTTTAAAGAATGGATACAGATGGCCGCGCCTGTAAGGCAGGAAAATTTCACCCTCCCACTTCCATTTTTTCTAAGCAAGAGCATAGCTACCACTTGATGGCGGGCAGGTCTTCATAGGTAAAGGGTTCCTGCGGATGGAGGGCCTCCCGGAAATCCCTGCAAATGGTCCAGTATTCCAGGGCCTGGGCCGGGAACTGGAAAGTGGCGATTGCTTTGATGCGCTGGTCACTCAGGTCTTTTTGCATCCATTCTTCTTTTAGTTCATCGGTCAGTATCACCGGCATCCGTTTTCTTTTATTATGGATTTTTGAAAGCAATGGGTTGGCTTTGGTGGTCACCAGTGCAAACGTATTCATTCGCTCCCCGCTTTCTTTATCCGTCCAGGGCTGCCAGATGCCGGCTTGATAAAACATGTCCCGCCACTTAACCCGGATAAAGTACGGGTAGGTTTTGCCTCGGTAATGCCGCCACTCGTAAAAGCCCGATGAAAGCATCAGGCACCTTCTTTCGCGGGCCGCCTTGCTAAACATGGGGGAGGTGAGCAAGGTTTCTCCTTTGGCATTGAGGGTGGTATGCTTTTCCCTCACGGCTTCCAGCTCGCCGGCGCTGTTGATCCAAAAAGGAATAAACTCCCAGTGGGCCATCTCCAGCTTTTGGCCGCCGGTAGTATAACTGTTTCTGACAATGGGCCATTCGGCATAATCAAAACCGGACTGCACTGTTTTGCTGATGCTTTTTTTACGGCCCTCCCAGGCTATTTCTTCCGGCAGGTCTTTGGGCGTTAAGTGAATGCTTTGGTAATACGACATCAGGCTGTTTTCAAAAACAGGACATAAAAAATGCCAATCGGCCTATTATGTCAATACGGGGCTGAGGAAACTATTTTTAATGCAGTAGCGGACGCGTTGAAAAACGATGTAAATAAAGTAAATTAAAGCAGCAGAATAAGATAAATAATTACCGCAAACAACGCACTCATGACAGCTTATTTTAAATACTTAGTACCCGCGCTTTTACTGGCCGCCTGCGGAGTCGCCAAAGACCCGGCAACATTACCAGCCGATACGGAACCACACCGCCCGCAAATTCATTTTTCGCCCAAAGAAAATTGGATGAACGACCCTAATGGCATGGTGTATTACAACGGCACCTATCACCTGTTTTACCAGTATTATCCGGACAGTACCGTTTGGGGGCCCATGCACTGGGGACATGCCACCAGTAAAGACCTGGTACACTGGGAGCGCCTCCCCATTGCCCTTTATCCGGACAGCCTGGGTTATATCTTTTCAGGCAGCGCGGTAGTAGATGTCAACAACACCTCCGGCTTTGGGCAGGACGGGAAAGCACCCCTGGTGGCTATTTTTACCCATCACGATCCCGTGGGTGAAAAAGCAGGCCGGACCGATTTTCAAACCCAAAGCCTGGCCTATAGCCTGGACGAAGGCAAAACGTGGACAAAGTATGCGGGCAATCCGGTTTTAAAAAACCTGGGCATCAAAGACTTTCGCGATCCCAAAGTGATGTGGTATGAAGAAGGCCAAAAATGGATCATGACCCTGGCTACCCTGGACCGGATTACTTTTTACTCCTCCAAAGATTTAAAAAGCTGGACCAAAGAAAGTGAGTTTGGCCAGAACGTGGGCGCCCATGGCGGCGTATGGGAATGCCCAGACCTGTTTCCGCTGGAATATAATGGCCAAAAGATCTGGGTTTTACTGGTGAGCATTAATCCCGGTGGTCCAAACGGCGGTTCTGCCACCCAGTATTTTACTGGGCAGTTTGATGGCCATACGTTTACGCCCCTGCAAACCGATACCCGGTGGATTGACTATGGGCCGGATAATTATGCCGGGGTAACCTGGTTTAATACCGGCGACCGGAAACTATTTTTGGGTTGGATGAGCAACTGGCAGTACGCTAACGTGGTACCCACCGAAAAGTGGCGCAGCGCCATGACCGTACCCCGTGATTTAGGTATGGAAAAGATAGGCGACCGGTACTTTGTGACCTCCCGGCCGGTAAATGAGTTGACAGCATTGAATGCCAGCTCCACTAGCCAGGAAAATATCACAGCCGGCAACTTGAACCTTTCGGAAAAAGTGGGGAAGCTAACTGGTCCTGCCCGGATTTCTTTTTCTGCCGATACCATCAAACCTTTTACCATCACCCTTTCTAACACCGCCGGAGAAAATGTTATCATTGGCTATGACGGCAACAGCTATTTTATTGACCGGACCAACTCCGGTAAAACAGGCTTTGAAAAGGGTTTTGCGGCCCGCCATGTAGCCCCTCGGTTGACGGATAACAAACAAATGGAAATCAACCTCATTATTGACAATGCCTCAGTAGAGTTATTTGCGGATAATGGACTGTCTGTAATGACCAGTATCTTTTTCCCTAACGCCTTGTATTCAGACATCACCATCCAATCGCCTGAAAACCTTCAGATACGATCGTTACAATATACCAACCTAAAAAGCATATGGAAATAAAATGGGGCTTTTGATGCAGGATAGGCATTTTAAAAAACCCATATGGGAGCAAAAAATAGGGCCAAGGTAGAAACCTCGGCCCGTTTTAAATCCGTACCCTATGAAAACTGAAGCGAAGATAAGTGCAAAAATTTAATATAAGAGTAAATACTTATCTCGCTTTAACATTTTTTTTTATTCAGCCCTCCATCTTTTGAAAATAAATCGGATTGCCAGGCAGATGCCTTTGAAGAACTGTTGCAGGCAAACCTTTATTTATCAACAGTTTGTATTTTCCGTCTGTTACATCCCGGCATCTCCCCTATTGAAAACATGGTATGGACTTGCGACGGCAGCTTTTCTCCAACTCCTTCAAAAACCCATATGGGAAGGCGGACCGTTGGTAGAAGTTGACGGATGATAGTTAACAGTTGACGGAAAGAAAGTCTTTCAAAACCCCATACAGCCTGCTTTTTTAAAATCCCATATCATTAGCTTTTTGGATATATCCATTACAGGCAACAGCAACCGATAGACAATATTTACTTTTCATTTTTAAAAACGGCTGGTACTGGCAGCATGGGCTTTTTAAAAACCTTTTTTAAAGCGACTGTTGCTCTGCGTCATTTTTCCGGTTTTGTTTTTTTAGTTTTTTCTGCTCTTTTTTAAACTTGTTTTTCTGCAACCCTGCAAAATGCAGCCCCACATGCACATCGGCTTGTTTGGCATTTCCAAAAGCTGCCGTAAGCACACTGCCGGAGCCAATAAACAGGGGGCCCATTCTTAAAGACACACCCGCATTAAAATGGGTAAGGCTATTGTAGTTAATAGGCACATACAACCCAATGGCCCTGCCTTCGTACCGGGGCGTTAAGGTGACACTACTGTAGTAGCGGCTGTTGTACACTTGATTGGTGCTTAAAGGCAGCTGGGCCGCCAGCTGTGCATAAAAGCCGCGGTGCAGGCGATAATCTACATCCAGTTGCAGGGTGGTGGGCAGCGCTACGGGATAGGTGCTTTGAAGGGCTTTACCCGCCGCGGTAAAGTACTCGGGCCTGGAGTTGAAAAATTCATTATAATCTTCTACCTCGGTTTCAGAAAACTCATCTACATAAAAACGTTCGCTTCCTGTAATATCCACTGCGTACTCCCCGGTCTTGGACACATCCCTGGTATACCTGATCTTTCCCAGGTCCAGCAGGGCCACACCTAATTTTACTTTATACTTGTTACGGTCGCGCATCAATTCATTGTCCTCCCCCATTTTGTATGATTCATGGTCGGGCCGGAATTCATACACAAAGCCAATATCAGCACCCAGGCCCCGACTTTTCATTTGTTTGATGTTGGTGAAGTCCACTTCTGAAAGCCCAATACCGCCTATACCGACGGCAACCCTGCCGGTAGTATTGGCCAGGTACACATCGCCGGCCGCATCTTCATTAATTGTACCCTTTATTTGATTCATATTGACATAGACATTGGCAGCACCCAGCAGGTACTTCAGTGTAAGGCCGCCTTTAAAGAAATGGGCGCCTTTGTCTTTAAGTACCCTGCCATAACTCAACCCCACTTCCGACCAGGCATTTACCGCAATGCGGGTATTGGCGTTGGAAGCCACCGTATAAGGATACTGAGGACCATTCTCATCCATTTCATCCATATCGTTTAGCAGTTGGTGGGCTATTCTGCCGTCTACATCAATAATATTGGCCATGGTTCTGCCCCTGGTAGTCAGCGCAAAAGCAGATTTACGCCCTGTATTGAACATGAAGGAAGGACCGTGAATATCCACACTGACCAGACCGCTGGAAAGCCCGGCTTGACGGCCAAAAATCTGGTTCTGCAGGCTGTCGACATCAAAGGACTTAACAAGGCTATTGATGTTGTAGGAAGCATTGCTGTTGCCAACGCCAGTACTAACGGAGATCAGGTTAAAGTCGAAACGGTAGCGGCTGTCGGCTATACTGGCCGGATTGTAAAAAACACCATTGACACCGGTGTAATTACCCGCCCGAAAGCCAGGAAAATCCTGGGCCCATGAGAAAGAAACAGCAAAAGACAGTAATGCAGTTAGTAGTTTTGGCTTCATCTTGTACAAATAATAAGCAGTGTAGATTTTTTACAGA
>JAEWAC010000240.1 GCA_023391895.1 Bacteroidota bacterium | reverse complement strand
ACGGAGCCAGTAAAGGAAAGGGAATAGATCGACGGGAATCCCAATCACCGGCTTTCCAAAAAAGGCCAACCGGGAGCAACCCGTGCCCGTAATTATGCAGTTGAGGCTCTACCTGCAAGTATGGGATTTTTAAAGGAATGGTCTCCAGCGTAGTACGAAAGATGTGGGGCAGCTCCATGATTTCCTCGTCAACTTCAAAGTCCACTTCGGGCGTACCGTCGTGCAACGGCAGCAATTGATCGATGCCTGGTACCGTTTGTAAGAGCGGGATCAAAGCGGGCTGTCCCCAAACGATCACTTTGGCAGCAACCGCTTTTAGCAGCGGCATATAACGGATGAACTGAATGGTATCACCCAGGCCATGATAGCAGCGCACCAGCACTCGTTTTCCTTGCAGCGGTGTGCCATCCCAAACATATTGAAAATGCCGTGGCAAATGCCAGCAGGGCTTACCAGCCCGCGACCGAAGCACAGCATCGCTACATTTCCAGGCTTCTTCAAACGCACCCTGGCGCATGTGCTGCATCCAAAGGTCTGCAGTATCGGCCGTTTCAATCTCAGGCATAATTGAACTGGTTTACAACGATTTTTTCCCTATTGCTGCGGCTGCTCATCCCACTCCTGCTTCTCTTCAATTTTCATTCCATCGCATTTAAATAAATATTTATGTTTTAAAAGCAGGCAACGGCTATGGCCAGGAAAGGAAAAGCATCCATTAATGAATGGCATTTTTTGCAATGATCCGGTACAGGAAGCTTTGTAACAGATGCGTGATATAGGTTTTGAAGCATGCTTCCAAAAAGCGCAGGTATACGAAACTATTATCCGTATTATGATTGATACGCAACTGCTACCCAGATGGGTTTATGATCCCGGTAAAATAAACTCTTTCAAAATCCCATAGTAAGAAGGCCGCTGTGTTACCCCTTGCACTTACCCATTTGCAACAACATCATTTCGTTAACCGGATAGCGGCTTGGTTTTGGTATTCACTATTGACGCAAGGATTTCATAAAGTCGAAAACAAATTAGTGTAAGAATACACAACTGACCGGGGTGAAAATTTAAGATTGGCATTCCGGGCAATAGCAGACGGGCCTCCTTTGAAGAAATATTGCGCCAACAAAAGTTGGCGAACTTTAAAGACAGGGGTCTTGCTTTTTGTATAAAGAAAAACCAGCAAGGAGAAAGAAAGTTCAGCAGGCACCCGGTACTTGCCAGGTGCTTGCTGGATGTGTCCATCAGGAGTAGCGTCGCATCATGGTTGCGCAAAAATCGGCAAACTCTTGAATGTTTTGCGGCGGACTGGTATGATGGGGCTCTATGCCTTTTGACTCCGGTGTAAAACAAAAAGTAACGGTCACTTCAAATTCTTCAATGGCCTTCATCATCCGGTCAAACCATTGCTCTGCATCGGGTCGCAGCCAGTCTGCCCAACTCAAGCCCGTGCGTAGGCGTTTTACACCCAGACGGCGCAGCCATTCTACCGCATCATCCAGTCGATGGTCTTCAAAATGAAACCACTGACATATTCCAAATTCGGGTGTATAGTCAGAAAAATGTTTGAGGGCTAATTTCGGCGTGCCGTCCTCTTGCAGCAAACCCATATAAAAATGACGGTAATAAGATGAGCCCTCTGCTTCGCGGTGGCGCGTAGTAGCTTCCCATGCTTTTGGCAAATCGTACAGGCTGTACCAGAAAACCCGGTCTACGCGGCCTGATAATAATTCAGCCGTGCGGCGAAAGCCAAACTCCTGCACTTCTTCTGCACCGAATGTAGAAACACCAACTTCGGTCACCCAAACGGGCAGATCAGTAACGGCTTCAATTTCAGTAATTTTTTCCGGCCAGTGATTGAGCTGCCAGTGATTCCAGTCCAGCGGAAAACCATGTACGGCAACGGCGTTCAACTCATCCAGCGTTCCGTAGTCTTTCAGGCGCTGCATAAAAAACGGATCGATCGGCGAAATGCCACCCAGCACCCGAAGTACGTCCGGCCGTTCTGCCTTCACCGCCTGAGCTGCCATTTTTACCATGTCCGAATACATCTTCCAATCCCGATCAATTTCAAAGTTCCAATGTGATTTGTTATTTGCTTCGTTCCAGAATTTAACCGCTTCAATCATATATAAACCGACTTTGCTATTTTGCTTATTATACGAAACAATGTCTCACTTGCCAATAGAACGTTCACTACATTCAACAGTAAACTACATTGCGTCAGGCTGGCATTTTAACCATTATATTATACCCTTTAACCGGTTGACGGCAATACCAGCTTGCTCATCCTTTACCAAAACTAAAATTCATGATTGCTTAAAAGTAACAGCAAGATGACCCTGCTCTTCTGTGATTAGCTTCTATGCTTATGCAAAACACATACCTCCGCTTTGTTGCATTTCACTTGGCCTTTGCACATGCGATGCACACAAGCGGTACCCCTATCCCAACTTCAATTTACGATTTTAATCAGACGCTCTTCCAAAATAAGCTTTGAAACCTTATGTGTCCTTTAGAAAGTAATATTGGTATTGAATAAAGTACGTAATCTTACCTTTTCAATTCCTGCTAGCGATATTTTGCCTTTTATAAAGGTGAGTTTACTTCTTGTTGAAGTTTCTGTTGAAAATTAATGAATTACAAGAGCAAAGGCATGATTCCAGAGTTAACGCCTTGCAGTGTCGGCTTTATTACACTTTCTTTGTTGTCAAACAACACAGAAAGACACAACGCTTGTTCAACTTAGCATTGATAATCAATTGTCTCTTGAACAAGAAAGCACGTCTATTAACTGTTATGTGCAACCCTACTGACGAACTTCCCAATGACAAAAGCTAATAAGACAGACTGGAAAGAAGAACGACCCGTTTACCTATGGCTTGCAATTTTAGGAGCGGCACTTGCTATTATATTTTATTTCATACCAAAAGACACAAGAGATATTGCTGAAACTAAACTGGCAACAGTTAACAATTTGGTTTTGACCCAGCCGCCAGAAATCAGAATTACAAAAGGCAAAGAGAGAATTTTGCTGCATGTTCAGGGACACAATAAACCGTTTCAAATTGCAGGCTTTGACTTCAACCAGACCGCTAAACGGAATATCATTCAAGACATAAGATCAGGAGACACGATAGCAGTTAAAGTAGACAGCTCTGAATTTGCGAGCATCGAACAGGAAACATTTTTTGACAGTTATACGGAAATCCATTCCCTGACAAAAAGTGGACAAGAATACCTAAGCATACAGAAAGCTAATCGCAAAGCCAAGAGCGACCTTGAGTTGGGCGTTTCAGTTGGGCTATTTTTTCTTATAGCAGGACTGATTTACTGGAAGCTGCCAACACGACCCATGTTTAGCCCAAGTATTGTTATCGGCATTGGTGTTCTATTGATTATCATGGTTTCGAAACAATAAAGGCAGCACACAACAGTGGGTTTTGCGTCATGGCGGGCGACTGAACGCAGGAGCAGCTTTTAGTCCGCTAATCGGCTGCATATCCAGCGTGACGTAACGCAGGTGAACTTGAGAACATTTTCTGTACATTAGGCCAGCCATCAGCGGCAGTTCAGGGCAGACGAACCACAGAATACCGCCACGACGCAAAGCCCGGTCGTTAACCGAAATGTTTCCATGACTGTCCAAGCAGAATTTATATATCAACCTACAAGTGGAATGTACCGAGAAAAGATTTTCGATGTTCCAATGCAAGATTTTACGATTCGAGCTTGGAGTTGGGTTTTATTTACCAAATCTGACGGGACTGAATGGGTTGGCTCATTTCACGGAGGTTAAAGCGATAAACGGCATGTTGCATTATTAAAAGATACGCCGTTAGTTTTTGTAGTGGCAGATGGACAAGGGTATTTTATCAATGCAGAAACAGAAGAATTATTAAAGTGTACACAAGAAGACACTATACGAGAATCTTTTAGGGCGATAAATACTTCCTTAATAGTTTATGCAAACATTTGGAACATTTTTACAGTTGATAAATCTCCTTGATAATGGAAATTATGTGTTACGGTTGTTTTGTATACTTTTCTTCATATGCTTAGTTTTTCAAACTATCTTGTTTTTTAGCCTCTTTACTTATGTATTTTTTGATAGGGAGAATTTAACCATTATAGCATATAACAGTGAAAAAGGAAAAAAGAAAGTTTATAGTATTGAAGATTTATGGCGTGTTCGAGAAGGGCTTATATACACAGTTCTGGTATTCAAAGGTAAAAGGAAGATAAGATATCTTGCGAA
The DNA here is from genome assembly GCA_023391895.1 of Bacteroidota bacterium. GTDB lineage: Bacteria > Bacteroidota > Bacteroidia > Chitinophagales > Chitinophagaceae > Flavisolibacter. The sequence goes on along the minus strand of JAEWAC010000240.1, from coordinate 1,516 downwards.
GGCTTCTTCTATTTTTGAAGAAGATGGAGAAAGCTATATTTCGTCTTTAAAGAAAAGGGCTAAAAAAAATAGACAGGCAGCAATATAAAAAAGTCAATAAGCTACTTTCTAATTGTGTTATTAATAAAAAATCAATTGTTAATTATGTAAAACCGCTAACAGCAGCTTGACTGCCATACAGACAACCACTTGTAAATCACCTGAACTACCACTATATTGCTTCCGTAAATGAGCTAAGCTGTATGAACACAGATTTCCAGCACTGACAACAAGCCGATAAACGTTACCTGAAATCTTTAGAGGAATTCATTCAAAGTGACAAGATTAGAAGTATACAACTAAAAGGACTTTGGCCAATCTTGTGTTCTGAGAAAATTGGAGAAACTGTAAACTTTTATTCAAACACCTTATGGTTTAAAGTTGGTGAGCAAAATGATGCCTAGGGTTGGGCCGGGTCCTACGATTTGGACAGGAACTAATGGGGATTTCAAACACATCCTTACCCGACGGGTCTCCCGCCAAAAGAAACTTCCATTTTAAACCTACTTCTGGAGGCCCCGTAGGCAAACCATTTCTCACCGGTTATACTCCATAGCCTTACCAGCCGTACAAGTGTGCGACGCAACCGGCGATGCATAGGATTCCTGCCGCTGGTTACCACATTTCCTTACTTACCTGCGAGTGCCTACAACCGGTCCAGTCTGCCGCCATCAACGGTGAGCACGGCGCCTTGCACAAAGGCGGCTTCTGCAGAGGCGAGGAAGGTGATGGTAGCGGCAATATCTTCGGGCTTGCCGACATCGGTAGGATTGATTTTTTCAACACCGGCTTTTACATTGGGATTGTTCCAAAGCATGGGCGTATCGATAGCGCCGGGCAGTATGGCGTTTACGCGTATGCCTTTGGGCTTGCCTTCCAACGCTGCGGAGCGGGTAAGGGAAACCAGGGCTGCTTTGGCGGCTGCATAGGGAGCTACCAGCGGCTCGGTTTCTATGGCGTGAATACTGGCTACGTTGATGATTGCGCCGCCGGGTTTCATGTTGAGGAAGGAATGTTTGATAAAGAAGAAAGCACCGAGCAGATCAACCTTTAATATCCTGGTCCAGTCTTCCTCGGTTTGCTCTTCAATAGGTTTGAAGGTCATTAGGCCTGCGTTGTTCACAACAATATCCATATGACCAAAATGGTCGATGGCTGTTTTTACGGCAGCCTGCACATCGGCCTCTACCGACACATTGCAGGTTGCGGGCACTACGTTTTGGTCATTGGTTGTGCTTAATGCTTGTACGGCTGTTGCTAATTTTTGTTCGTTCAAATCGGCCAGTACAATGTTGGCGCCTTCGGCAATAAACTTACGGGCAATGGCCATGCCTATGCCGCCAGCACCGCCGGTTATTACGGCTGCTTTATCTTTTAACCTCATGATTTATTTATTTGCGGGTGAATCGTTTGGTGCATTTAGTTTATGCCTGGCCTGCATACGTCTTCTTCTGGCCCATTCCTCGTTGTGCTCACT
>JAEWAC010000237.1 GCA_023391895.1 Bacteroidota bacterium | reverse complement strand
ACTCATAAGAGGCCATGTTTCCGGAAACAAAAGCCTGGAGCGGAAGTTGGGTTCCTGCTATTACGGTGGTGTCGGACGGACGGATTGTGATAATAGGTTTGGGTTTTACGGTAACGGTAAGCCTATTGGAAGTAGCACCCGCCGGAATACAACCATTTTGGGGGGGGGTACTTTGCAAACCACCTGGTCGCCGGTGGCGAGGCTGCTACTGGTGAAAACAGGGCTATTGCCACCGGCTTTTTCGCCATTTACCTCCCATTGATAAACAGGTTGAGGACCTGCATTTTCCGTGGTGGCCGTAAACGTAACCGGCATGCCTTCACATGCCGCATCGGCAGACGAAGTGATGGATACGGTGGTAGTGACCGGTTCATGCACTTTTACAACAAGGGAATTAGAAACAGCTTGAGTTGTAGTGGCGCAGGAAAACCCCGGATCAATGCGAAGTACACAACTGACTACATCACCATCCGAGAGTTGTTCCGTGGTAAAGGTGTTGCTGTTGCTGCCTGTGTTTTGGTCATTCAGTTTCCATTGGTAAACGGGGTTGGCACCCGCTTGTGTAGCCGCAGCGGTAAAGGTTACGGGCGATCCTTTACAGATGGTCGTTGCGAAAGCGGAAATGGTAATGGCCGGGTCGAATGTTGCACCGACTGTAATGGTAATCGGGTCCGAAAAATCTTTAGTAGTACCGCCATGACATTGGGGTACGGTCATCCGGCAAAGCACAATAGCACCGTTGGTAAGGGCATGGGTGGAATAAGTGGAGCTGTTGGTGCCCACTTCATAACCATTCACAAACCATTGGTAGGAGGGGTTGCGGTTGCCACTTTTATTGGTGGCGGTAAAGGTTACACTGGTACCATTACAGATCGAGGTTTCGGTGGCCTGTATGGTTACTTCCGGTTCTACATCATTGCTGCCCTGCATAGTTATGCTGTTGCTGGTTACCGGTGTAGTGGCACAGTCTGCATTGCTGGTTAATACACATTGAATGACATCACCAGCATTAAAACGGCCGGTATATGTAGCACTATTGGTGCCTGTGGCCTGGCCGTTTTTCTTCCATTGGTAAGTAGGGTTACTTCCGGCATTTGTTACCGTGGCAGTGAAAGTAAGTGTACTGCCAGCGCAGATATCGTTGTTAGAAACGGCAATAGCAATCGTAGGCGTACAGGCGGGGGCTTCAGTACGGGTTGTTTCAGGTATAGCATCATCCGTCATATTTAAAATTCCGTGGTCAGTCATTTTTTCAAACGTCCATGGGGTATTTTCCGGTAAGTCGGTAGAGCCTGGGAGGGTGCCAGGTGTTGTATAACCAGCGGCAAAATGACTGGCGAAAGCTATCGGCTGTGCATATGGAGTTTTAAAGCAAATAACGTAAAAAAGAAACGCCAGCAATCGGGTGGTAATCTTGTTTTGAAGCCAGCCATGCAACGGAACCATTGGAAGTTTGTGCAACAGGTTTGGTTAGTTTTGATAGGGCTAAATGTAAAAAATATCATAGAGCCTGCATAACAGTCAGGCTGTTGTTTTTGCTGATGTTTTGTTAAAGAGGAGTAGCGGCAAAGCTTATTAATACAGCGCCGGCTTTACTTTTTAAAATAATGCCTTTCTTTTTCGCCAGTTCGGGAGTAGATATCTGTGTATAACAGCTGGCCTTGAGCGTTGTAATATTTCCACTGGCCGCTTTTAAAGCCATTATCGTAAAAACCGTTGGAAAGGGTTTCGTTATCTGTTGACGTTTCCTTCCAGATGCCATGCTTTAAACCATTGACATAATAACCCGAATCTTTTATGGTGCCGTCACCAGAAAAGTTGACAAACAAGCCATGGTGTAAACTGCGGGTGAAAGGAGGCTGGTAGCTGCTGCCATCACCATCGGTATTATAGTGGATGATATGGAGCAAGCCCGCGGCGGAAGTGGGGTACGCAGTCGTTTCATAGTCCGGCTGAAAAAAAGGCTGGATGTTCTGCCGCTGCTGTGCCAGCCGACTCAGCTTGTAGCGCTGGAGTTTGGGATGGTTCCGCTTTACATCCGCCTGAATGTAATGGTATTTTTCAGCACTATAGTTCCGGATAGTTTTTAGCTGGCCGTTAGGATACCAGGTTTTCCACTCACCATCCGGCAAGCCTTTTTTCAAACTTCCTGAATCGCAAATTTGAGAATTGCCAAAAAAGCTCTGCCACGGTCCGTGTAGCTGGTCTTTAAAGAAATGAACCACAAAATGAACTTTTTGCTCCTCTCTGAAATGTACCGCCTGCACCTTGTGCCGGGATAATTGCTTTTTGGGTATGGCAGGATTGGATAGAATGCTTCCTACATCCGGTGCGGAATAGGCCATCAGGTGGGTGGTTTGGCCGGCAACAGGAGCCTCAGCAAAGCTTTCTAATGCACCTGCTGTATAAGCTTCCTGGCTGTTGCAAATTACCATGTTCAACAGTAGTGTTGCTGTAAAAGTCAATTCCTTGCATCCCATATTCATTCAATTTACTGTAAGAGAAAAGCACTTCAAGTCAAATTTATCAAATCAATAAACACGCCATTCAATAAATAAACCCATCCAGAACCCCAGGGCTTATCATGAACAAAGCAGGCTTTTATATAATGTGTTTATCAGGTGCTTTTGTCAGCTGATTTCATATGATGTATACAAATACTTTTAAATTTTTTACAATTTGGGTATGAAAAACGGTGTTATGGCTCCGAAAAATAAGGATCTGCCTGTGAAATGGAGTTGTAAAAAAATATGGAGTTTTTCAGCGGCAGGTTCCGGTGAAGTAGCTGCAGAGCAGTTTGAGGTTCGGTTTATTATCGTGAAACATATAAAAGTATCTGGCAGGTCATTTCAAAAAAACAGCATGGACTTTTTAAAAAGTCCATGCTGTCATACATTGCTTCTCGGGAGAGCATAAAAAAGTTTTAAAACTCCTGGATCACATTGTACAGCGTGTCCCGTTCCACGGGTTTTCTTTTTACTTGCTTGATCAGCGTAACAATTTCTTCGGTGCTCATGGCCGGGCTTTGCTCTTCGGCACCCGCCATGGAGTAAATTTTAGTGGTATCGTCTATGGTGCCATCAATATCATCCACGCCAAAGGCCAGGGATAGCTGGGCGTTTTTGCGCCCCAGCATGGGCCAATAAGCTTTGATGTGCGGAAAGTTGTCGAGGTACAAGCGGGCAATGGCATATACTTTTAAATCTTCCATCAGGCTTACCTCCGGAACGTGGCTCATGTCGTTATCGCCGTTGCGGAACTTCAGCGGTATAAAGGTGTTGAAGCCGCCGGTCCTGTGCTGCAGGTCGCGCAGGCGGCGCATATGGTCTACCAGGTGCTCGTACTTTTCAATGTGGCCAAACAACATGGTGGCATTGCTGTGCATGCCCAGGTTGTGAGCCGTTTCGTGTATTTTCAGCCAGCCGTCCGCATCCACTTTATCGGCACAGATCTGCTTACGGATTTCTGCGTCAAATATTTCCGCACCGCCACCGGGTATGGAGTCCAGGCCGGCATCTTTTAAAAAAGCCATACCTTCTTCCACGCTCATTTTTGCTTTACGGAACATGTAATCCAATTCCACGGCGGTAAAGCCCTTGATGTGCAGGTCCGGACGGTGCTGTTTGATCTGGCGCAACAGGTCGGCAAAAAAGTGCAGGTTCATTTTGGGATGCACCCCGCCAACAATATGCACTTCGGTTTCCGGTTTGCCCTCGTATTTTTTTACAATGTCCATCATCTGCTCAATGCTCAGTTCCCAACCTTCTTCGCGGTGGGCGTATAGGCGGGAGTAAGAGCAGAAGTGACAGGAAAAAACACAGACGTTGGTGGGCTCAATATGAAAATTGCGGTTGAAAAAAGTATGATCGCCGTGCAGGCGTTCCCGCACAAAGTTGGCCAGTGCGCCTACGTAAGCTAAACTGCCTTGCTGAAAAAGCGTCAGGGCGTCTTCCTCTGTCAGGCGAATTTGGTTTAAAACCTTATGTCCAATATTTTTTAAATCTTCTGATTGTACGCTAACCAGTTGCTGAAGGGATGTGGTGTTCATTAATACTTCACAATTCTTTGGGTAACATTTTGGCCGGCATCGGTATATTCCAGGTGAACCATATAAATACCGGCTGATTTTCCCGACAAATTTACTGGAATATATTTATCGGCGTTGGACCGGTACTCCTTTTTGTACACCAGCTGGCCCGCCGCATTATACACCGACAGGAACCGCAAGTTAACCGGTTGCTGGTAATGCCATACGGCAAACTGGTCCTGAAAAACCGTGGGCAGTATCAGGAGTCCTTTTTGCTTTAAGGCGTCCGGTACTACTTTGGTATACAGGGTCACGTCGTCGAGGAACAAATTGTTTTCATAATTGCCGCTAAAGCGAAAAGCCAGTTGAAACTGTTCTTCCGAATTGCTTAAGTAATTACCCAGGTTGATGGAATCCCGCCGCCAGTCGCTTTCCAGGCGGGGGAAAAACTCCTGGTCTTGATTCCAGCTGCCTTTTACCGTATGCAGGTCCTTGCCCCACTTTTGATAAATGGTGGTATAGGTATTACCACAATCTTTAGAGAGCAGAACTGATAGCGTATCAACCGGCTGGGTGGTGTTGGGGCTGCTGTACATTACGCTGGCCAGCTGAAAGTGTACAAACACCGAGTCTACATTTTTGTAGGTATAACTGGGCGTTATCAAATCATCATAACGGTGACTGGTGGCGTTGTTCCAGTCGTTGAACCAGGCGGCACCGGGATTTTTCTTTCCTGCCGTAGCCAGGTGCTCCCAAGTTTTGTCGCCATCCGGATTATTGATCTTCCAGTCTGTTGGCGGAAAACTGGTGCTGCTAAAACCTTCTTCCACCCGGTTTAACGTATAAACACCTGCTACGCGATATGGGGTTTTTAAAGTGTCGTTGGCGGTGCGCTGGTCAGACACGCCATTGGGCAAAGTAGTATAAATGGTCAGGATCTGGTTTCCTTCTTTAGCAGCCGTTATGGGGGGCAGTTCCAGCATAGCTTTTTCAAAAAGTTGTAAAGTGCCGGTCCATTGATGCTGGTACTGCGTGCCGTCGCTGGTTTGGGCCACCACTTGTAAAGAAGTGAGGGGCTCGGTGCCGGCATTGATTATTTCAATTACAGGTTTAAAGGAACTGCCCACACAAAAATGGGTGAGGCTGCTGATCTTGCAGCTTCCGGTTCCCGGCCTGATGATGGCTTTCAGTTGCGCATCATGGGCAAAAGTCGTTACCGGGTTGGCACCATTGGAGGTTAGCAGCGAAGCGCGGCAATGGGTGAGCAAATATTCCATCCGCTTTACCTGCAGCCGGGTAAACATGGAGTAGCAGGCATCGTCGGTATAGTCCATAAAATTCTGGTACTGCGCACCGTTATCATTACTACTACAGGCATCTTTTTGCGTGCCCTTGGGGCAGCCAACGGTAGCCGCACCCTGGTTGGGCGTATCGCCCACCGACTGGTCATTGTTGTCACCCACAATATCAGGATCTTCTATCAGGCAACTGCCCGGCAGCTGCCGAAAGTCGGAGGTGGCGCAGTCGTTTTCGTCGCCCCAGCTGTGGTACAAGCCCAGGTAGTGCCCGGCTTCATGTACGGCCGTGCGCCCCTTGCCATAACTCGGAGCCACATAGGCCGGGTTGTTGGAAAAAGCATCCAGCGCAATGGCGATGCCCTGTTCCTGCTCCACACCGCTGCCCGGTAAGGTTGAAATGCCTACCAGGGCAGTAGACGGTGCCACCCAGATATTGAGATAACGGTTCACATCCCAGGCATCGGCACCGCAGGATGTTTTGTACTTAAGTATAGAAACGTTAAAAGGATTGAAATTGGTAATGTTGGACACTACGCGGTTGATGCCATTGGTAGGGTTGCCCGAAGGGTCCTGCCGGGCCAGCACAAAGCGAATGCGGGAGTGTCCCCTGTTGGCATAAAAAGCGGCTGCATTGGTGCTGTCTTCATTCAGGCCGGAAAAGTCGAGGTTCATCCGTTCTATCTGCCACTGCACGTCAGCCTCTGTCACCAGGGCCTGCTGGGCTGCTGGCAAAACCAGGTGCACCACTACAGGTATGGTCAGCTGGGCGGGGGAGGGCAGGTGGTCCTGGCGGCCTTGTACCCGCGAAAGGATTTTTTTGGAAGGAGGTGTTTTAACCGGCGGATTATTTTTCTGGTACCAGTCCAAAGCCTCCATGGTGCCACATCGCAGGCGCACCTGTGCGGCACCGGCCGCAGCAGGCTTTTGCCCCGCTGCCTGTAAAGTGCAGAGGCTAACCAGTAACAGCGCCAGCCAAAAGTGTCTCAAAAGCGTGTTGAATGGGTTGATGAATAATGATAACCGGACTGGCAGTTGCCAATCCCGTTACAAATTACCTGATTATTTATTATAAACTCAAGCAGGGTAGCGCAGAATTCCCTTTTTCTTCCGTCTGTATGATCGCAAACGTTTATCCATTACCG
>JAEWAC010000137.1 GCA_023391895.1 Bacteroidota bacterium | reverse complement strand
TTGCAGCTGAACCGGAACCTGGCGACTAAAACCATTAGCGGCAGCACCGAAAACGTGCGCCTGTTAAAGCTGGACCTAAAGGAATTTGCAGCCGGTGAAACCATCACCATTATACTGGACAGCACCTCGCAGGTTCAATACCGGACCCGGCAAACAGGGGACAGTGTTTTTCTTTTAAACCAAAATGGCCAATGGACCACCACTACACAGCCTGACCTTAACCAGAAAGGGCCGCACCGGTATGGTACTTTTAAAGATGCCTTCAATAACAGAATGGTATTTGTGTACAGCACCGGCGGCAGTAAGGAGGAAAATGAATGGAGCTTGAACAAAGCCCGCTACGATGCCGAAACCTGGTATTATCGCGGTAACGGTGCCATCGATATTGTAGCCGATAAAGACTTTTCCCTGTCTAAATACAAAGACCGGGGCGTAATACTGTATGGCAATAAAAACTCCAACCGTGCCTGGAATAGTCTGCTCAGCGATTGTCCCATCCAGGTGGAGCGCAATAAGATTACTGCAGGTGGTCAAACCTGGCAGGGCGATGACCTGAGTGCTTATTTTGTATGGCCCATTAAAAGCTCGGCGGTAGCATCCGTAGCGGTCATCAGCGGCAGTGGCATCAAGGGTATGAACGCCGCCAATGCCAACCAGTATTTTGCCGGTGCCAGTGGTTTTCCGGATTTTATGATCTTTGGTTTAAATATGCTGCAATCCGGCGCCGGTGCGGTAAAGATGGCAGGCTTTTATGATCACAACTGGGAGCTTCAACCTACCGGTTATGTTCAGGCCGATTAAGCTGCTGCATCCATTAAAACTTGGCAATAATGGTGCAAACGACATATGGGGTTTTGAAAGGATTTAAAAAGGAGCCAATTATTATAACTCGACAACGGTGGCAGGATCAACAGCATCCTGCACTTTTGTTTTAGATTTCATTATATCATTGACCAAAAGTTTTCAAATGTTCATACGCAAGTGTTTCTATCAGCTTTCTTTAGCAGGGGCTTTGTTGTTTTTCCATAGCCAGGCTGCTGCCCAACAAAATGTACACCAGCAGTCCACGGTTTATGAGTGGCCAACCGATCCTTTAGTAAAACAAAAGCTGGATCAGTGGCAGGACCAGAAGTTTGGCATGATCATCCACTGGGGCTTGTATGCCGTTCCGGGTATGATCGAGTCCTGGGCTTTGTGTTCGGAAGACTGGATTGAGCGGGACAGCACCATTGCCTACGAGGATTTTAAAAAGTGGTACTGGGGTTTAAAAAAAGATTTTAACCCGGTCAACTTCAACCCTGAAGCCTGGGCCAAAGCCGGTAAAGATGCCGGTATGCGGTACCTGGTTTTTACCACCAAGCATCATGACGGTTTTTGCATGTTTGATACTAAGCAAACGGACTTTAAAATCTCCAACGGACCTTTTGCCGCTCATCCCAAAGCCGATGTGGCGAAGCATGTATTTGATGCCTTCCGCAAAAACGGTTTTATGATCGGGGCTTATTTTTCAAAACCGGACTGGCATTCGGAAAATTACTGGTGGCCCAAATATGCCACGGCTAATCGCAACAACAACTATGACATCCGCAAGTTTCCGTGGCGCTGGAATCAGTTCAAGGAGTACACCTACAACCAGATCAGTGAGCTCATGCACAACTATGGTTCTATGGATATCCTGTGGCTGGATGGAGGCTGGGTGCGTCCGCGGGAAACCGTCAATGATGAAGTACTCAGTTGGGGCGCTCCCATACCGGAATGGAGCCAGGATATAGATATGCCGCGTATTGCCGCCATGGCCCGCCAGGCACAGCCCGGTTTGCTGATGGTAGACCGTACCGTGCATGGACCATTTGAAAACTACCAGACCCCGGAGCAAAGAGTGCCGGAGCACCAGTTGGAATACCCTTGGGAAAGCTGCATGACGCTGGGGAATGCCTGGGGTTATGTATCAAACGACCAGTTTAAATCACCTACTAAAGTTATTCATACCTTGATAGAAGTAGTGGCCAAAGGCGGTAGTCTTTTATTGGGTGTAGGTCCCAAAGCGGATGGCACCCTGCCGGAAGACGCGGTGCAGCGGCTGGCCCAAATCGGCAAGTGGATGGATAAAAACGGCGCCGCCATTTACGGTACCCGCATCACCAAAAACTACAAAGATGATCAAACCTATTTTACCCAAAGTAAAAACGGCAGCACCCGTTACGCTTTGGTTTGCCTGCCCGAAGACCAGCCGGTGCCGACAACGGTAAGCTGGAAAGGTAACACGCCCCAAAAAGGCTCTAAAATGAAATGGGTGCCAACCGGCGAAACGGTAAAATGGACGCAGGAGGGAGAGGTAGTGAAAGTGCAGCTGCCAAAGTCTTTGTCGAAATCAAAAGAGGCAGTACCGGCACTGGCTTTTTCTTTTACACCGGCAGAATGAACAGTTAGCTACAAACCAAAATGACACTTCAAGAATTAGCAAAAAAGGAACATACGTTATTAGGAAAAGTCATTGACCTACATCGTCAGCCTCAATCTGACCTGACTAACAAGCAACTGCAAGATGTTTTTCTAAATACAGAAAGATACATCAGGCTTATGCAGATTTATCAACGTTTGACCTTGAAGCCCTTAAACGTGGACTTTTTATCCAATGGTATGCATTAGTAGAGCCAAACTATTTGACCGGAATTGCAGATTTAGACAAGAATGCTGAAAACAAGATCTTTCAAGACCTATATGATGTGATTGCAGCAGGTAAAGCAGACAATGAACTAATCCGGATGCTCAACTACTACTATAATTGGGGCTGGGTTTTCGAAAGATTAAAATTATTCAAAGGTTTTGACAGAGAAATAGTAATTGAGAGAAGTAATCAACTTCCAGACAAAATTGACAGACAAAGTATGGAACAGCGTGGACAAATGGGAAAATATTGGAACTCACTGACCCAATTTAGCGTTGCTTCAATAGGATAGGAGTACTTTATCAAAAGATCATTACATAAAAAATCCTGCAACTTCACATGACCGTTTAAAGAAGTTGCAGGATTTTATTTATTTACCTATGTATGATTCAATGAGCCTTAAGCTTCTTGAACAGCCGTTTTAGCCTTAACCGACGGTACAACCAGTTTTGATTTACCGGCTGTATGTCCTTTTACGGCATAGTACAAAATGTACAAATAAGCCGGAAGGGAACACAACAGGAACGCAGCGTGGTTCGACATAATGCCTTTGTCTTTTAAAGCGGTGTACAACAGGGGAATCAATGCGCCACCCGCAATACCCATGATCAGCAGGGCCGAACCAATTTTGGTAAACCTGCCCAGGCCGCTGATGGCTAAAGGAAAGATGGCCGGCCACATCAAGGCATTGGCTAAACCCAGCAATGCGATAAAGGTAATAGCCGTATAGCCTTCGCTCACAAACGCTCCAATGGCAAACACCACACCCAGGATAGCTGAAATGGCCAGCGCTTTTTGTTGCGAAATGTATTTAGGAATGGTAAAGATGCCGACTACATAACCGGCCAGCATGGCAAATAAGGTAAAGGAAGTAAAGTATTTAGTTTGATCCAGCGGCATGCCCAGTTCTAAACCGTAAGCTCCAATCGCATCTCCAGCCAGCACTTCCACACCCACGTATAAAAACAAACACAAAACACCCAGCACCAGGTGCGGAAACTGGAAGACACTGGTTTTTTCCGGAGCCGCCATATCAGTTACTTCTTCTTCATCTGATTCAATTTCCGGTAAAGAAGAACGGCTGATCATCACTGCCAGCAACACCAGGATAACGGTCATTACAATATAAGGATTGATCACCCGCGTGGCCAACTCGTTCAGCAGGTTTTCTTTCACCGCCACATCGGTAGCAGTGGCAATTTGTTGTTCGATGGCGCCGGCGTTTTTCAATACCAAAGCACCCAGGATAATGGGGCTCAGCATGCCGGCTACTTTATTGCAAATACCCATCATGCTAATGCGCTGGGCTGCACTTTCAATAGGCCCGATAATGCTGATGTAAGGGTTACTGGCAGTTTGCAGCAGGGCCAAACCGGTACCTTGAACAAATAAACCGGTCAGGAACAAGCCAAAGCTGCGGGAATTGGCGGCGGGGATAAAAATAATGGAACCCACTGCCATTACTACCAGGCCCAGTGCCATACCATTTTTAAACCCGGTCTTTTTTAAAATAATAGAAGAAGGAATGGCCAGGAAAAAATAAGCCATGTAAAAAGCAAAAGTCACAAAAAAAGCCTGTATGTCATTTTCCAGTTCACAGGCCAGCTTTAAAAAAGGGATCAGCGTACCATTAAGCCAGGTAACGAATCCGAATACGAAAAATAAAATGCCGATAATAACCAGCGCGTACGTGTTTCTTTGTTTGGTAGTTTGCATGTAACTTGATTTCAAAACGAGGAATGAAAATAAGCAATCGTTCATATAAATGCACGATTAATTCAAGCAACCGTTTGCGCAGTGGAAAAACAGGTTAATAACTTAAGTTTGAATACGGGAGCAGGCAAAACGGCAGAAAAGAAAAAGAAGCTGCCAACAAATGCATCAGACTTCACTAAAAATCAATTTCAAAATCCCATTATATAAAAAGCACCCGATTGATCTCCATCATGCAGCATATACAAGTACCCTATCAGCAAGCTGTCAGTTATCTAAGTACGGTAGCAGAGGTAGCCCAGTGTTTGAATAATCAGCACCGGCACCGGTTGCAGGCCGTTCCCTGGCCCGCTTTTCCCTACCAGCCGGAGGTTTCTTTTTCCATTGCTCACCATATAGATTGTATTTTTTTAAAATACTATATAAAAGAAAAAAGTATCAGGGCCCATTATACAGTTACCAATGAGCCGGTTTATGAAGATAGCTGTGTTGAGTTTTTTATCTCCTTTGATGATTCCGGCTATTATAATCTGGAAGTCAACAGCCTGGGCACCTGCCTAATGGGTTTTGGAAAAGACAAAATAGGCCGGCAACTACTGCCCGCAAAAATCATTGAGAAAATCAAATCTCAGACCGTCATCAACCGAAACAGCGATGCCTGCATTGAATGGGAAATCACCCTGCTCATTCCAATGGAAATGTTTTATCATCATACCATTGCTTCGTTAACAGGGAAAAACTGCCGGGCCAACTTCTATAAATGCGGCGACCAATTGCCCCAGCCTCATTTTATTTGCTGGAATCCAATAGAGGCACCTGAGCCCAATTTTCACTTGTCCCAGTTTTTTGGAACGATTACCTTTCTATAAATGTTTTTTATCCAATTGTAATATGGGTTTTTAAAAAACTTCATATTGGAAGATACTGGTGTCCCGTTGGGTTCGCCTTTCATCCCGTGCATAGCTTTTTCAAACACTTTTTTAAAAAAGCAGGTACAACTGCTGCCGCCTGTTAAGTTAAAGTTTACTAATTTGTGGTGTAATGCTGCTGCTGCAATGGATAACAAGCTACCCACCATTCGTGAAATTGCCAAAAGACTGAATGTTTCTGTTTCTACGGTATCAAGGGCCCTGAGCAATCATCCCCGTATTGGGTTGCGCACGAAAACCCGGGTGCAGGAACTGGCCAAAGAGTTGAATTATGAACCGAATGCGCAAGCCATCTTTTTTAAACAGCGAAAAACCTATGTGATTGGCGTGATCCTTCCCTCCATCCGCGAGGATTTTTTTTCAGAAGCTATCAGCGGGATAGAGGTAGCCGCCATGGAGCACGACTATACCATTTTATTTGGTCAAAGCTATGACAACCCGGAAACGGAAAAAAAAGTGGTGGAAGCTATGAAACGCCAGCGGATCGACGGCCTGATCATTTCCCTTTCCAAAAGCACCCACAGCTATGAGCATTTGCTGGCCCTGGACAAATATGATATACCCGTGGTATACTTTGACCGGGTTCCTTCACTGGAAAATGCCCATAAGGTTTTTTGCAATTTATACAAGGGAACTATAGAAATGGTAAGCTGGTTGTTCAGTCGTGGCTACAGGCGCATTGCCCTCATCAATGGCCCGGATAAACTGCAGGCCACCAAAGAGCGCCTCAATGGTTATATTGATGGCATTTCCAAAAAAAAGCAAAAAGTGGATATGCAGCTGGTGGAGGAAACAGACCTTTCCAAAGAAGGCACTCATAAGGCTATCAAAAAGCTGCTGGAACTGAAAAACCCGCCTAACGCCATTATCAGTTTTAACGATTACGTGCATATGGATGCCGTGCAGTATGCCCGGCACCACAATATCGAGGTAAACAAGGACATCGTTTTTGTCAGCTATGCCAATTTGCCCATTACCAGTTATACCGCTTTTCCTCCATTAGCTTCCATTGAACAATATCCCTATGGACAGGGTGAAAAAGCCATGGAGATCATGATCCGGGTGCTGAACGAAAAATCCGGCGAGCAGAACCGACAAAAAAACTTTTACCAGGAGGAAATGACAGCCACCCTGGTAATGCACCCCACCGGAAGGTAGTTGTCTCCTGATTTCTCCCGCTGGTCACTTCTTTAAAAACCCATACGGACCCAGTAGTATCATGGATCGGGAAGGCACGCGATTTCTGAATCACTTTTTCAAAATATAAAATACCAACACTTAAAAAAAGTGCTGGTATTGGCTTGTATTAATATGAATTATCAAAGCTGCCCAAAGCTTTAGACAGCTATGATTTAGTATTCACTATTGACCATTCACCATTGACGATAGAATTAACAGGGTTGAAAACAATTTGGTATCAGCTCATCTTTTCATTTTGCACAACCGATTGCGCAACGTGCAGCACTTTAAAACCGGGATTTGTCAGCGTTTGCTCCATTATATTATCATTAAAGTTGCGCATCCGTTTGCACAGTTTTTCAATCTCTCGCTTCGTTATTTTCAATCAGCAATGGATTGCTTTTACTTAAAGGTAAAAGCTACTCATTCAGGCAAAAACATTCAAATTGACGATGGTTGAAGAAAAAATTCTGTTGTTTCAATCATCGCTACAC
>JAEWAC010000085.1 GCA_023391895.1 Bacteroidota bacterium | reverse complement strand
AAAATGCCCAAAGAAATCATCCGGGCTTTTGCCTATCTGAAAAAAGCGGCGGCGATGACCAACTTTGAGGCGGGTGTGCTTCCTAAAGAAAAACTGGACCTGATTTCAAAAGTTAGTGATGAGATCCTGGAAGGAAAGCTGGACGAAGCTTTTCCGCTGGTGGTGTGGCAAACCGGCAGCGGCACCCAAAGCAATATGAATGTAAACGAAGTGATTGCTTACCGCGGCCATGTGCTGACCGGCGGGCAGCTGACCGATAAAGAAAAAGCCTTGCACCCTAATGATGATGTGAACAAATCCCAATCCTCCAACGATACCTTCCCAACCGCCATGCACATTGCGGCCTACAAAATGCTGGTGGAAGTAACCATTCCCGGTATTGAAAAACTGCGGAATACGTTAGCGGCGAAGAGCAAAGAATTTATGAACGTAGTGAAGATTGGCCGCACCCACTTTATGGATGCCACGCCGCTTACCCTGGGCCAGGAGTTCAGCGGCTATGTATCGCAACTGGATCATGGCATCCGGGCCATTAAAAACACCCTGCCGCACCTGGCCGAGCTGGCCCTGGGCGGTACCGCCGTTGGCACCGGCATCAATACTCCGGAAGGCTATGCCGAAAACGTAGCCCGCCATATTGCCGAATTAACAGGCTTACCATTTGTAACCGCCGAAAATAAATTTGAAGCCCTGGCGGCGCACGATGCCATTGTGGAAGCGCATGGCGCTTTGAAAACCGTGGCGGTGAGCCTGATGAAAATTGCCAACGACATCCGCATGCTGTCGTCCGGCCCCCGCTCTGGTATTGGCGAAATTTTTATTCCGGATAACGAGCCGGGTTCTTCCATCATGCCTGGTAAAGTAAACCCCACGCAAAGCGAAGCCCTGACCATGATTGCCGCGCAGGTGCTGGGCAACGATGTAGCCATTAACGTAGGCGGCTCCATGGGTCATTTTGAGCTGAACGTGTTCAAGCCCATGATGATCTATAACTTTTTGCACAGTGCCCGCCTCATTGGCGAAGGCTGCGTAAGCTTTAATGACAAGTGTGCCGAGGGTATTGAGCCCATTGAAGCCAACATCAAAAAACACGTAGACAATTCCCTGATGCTGGTAACGGCTTTGAACACCAAAATCGGGTATTACAAAGCCGCCGAAATTGCTCAAAAAGCCCATAAGGAAGGCACGACCTTAAAAGAAATGGCGGAGAAGCTGGGTTATGTAACTCCCGAAGAATTTGACCAGTGGGTTGATCCCAGCAAAATGGTAGGGAAGCTGGATTAACTTTTTTAAAAACCCATACAGCAGCGGCCTGGCAGGCAGAAAGTTTTTTGCAGTTTGTTTGAATCGCTGCCGCCGCTCTAAAATTTATTCAAAAGCCCATGCAGTAACGCATGGGCTTTTGAATAAATTGAGTATTAAAAGTACGGTAAGCAGTTTCAAAGTTTTGGCAAGCATAAATAAAAGTTGAAAAAGGTATAAAACAGAGGTTATGGTTGATAGGTAATATCAAAACGGCCGTCTGTGACATGGATGTTTGGGCCAGGGTTCAACCTGGGAACCGCCTTAAAGGAAAAGGTACCTGAGATGATGTTCGCTACCGTATCTAAGCGGGTTATGGTTAGTGTTCCTCCAGTTGTTACATTGGTTTTGAAGTATTGATCTTGTTGATATCTTTTAGAAAAAACGACCAACGCTTTGTTCTTTTCATCAATAGCATTCATTCCTTGCCTTAAATCTTGTATTTCAAGAAAAATGTTTCTTTTGAATCCGTCTTCGTTACGAGGCTCGGTTGCAAATAGATGAAATAGCTTTTTACGTTCATCATAATAGGAAGATAGGCCAGGCGTAATGGGGACAGTTACAACATCTTTAGGGATAAAGATTGCTCCATCCACTTCACAACCAAAGGTGTTTTTGCCCTCTTCGGTGGCTTTGGGCAGTCCGTCTTTGTCTTTGCGGCAGGAGAAGCCCATAACAGTTATACAAACAGCAAGAGCTATAAGAAGTTGTTTGCTGAGCTTCATTGTTTAAAATTTAAAGGTTATGAATAGGTGAGAAAAACTAAAGGGAGTATTTCAGGTCAAAACGCCCTTCCCGCACCTGCACCTTCTGCCCTTCTTTATTTACGGCATCAAACCAGAAAGTGCCCGAAACAATACGGTTGATGGTATCAAGTTTAGAAATTTTCAGTTCACCATTTTTAATTTGTGTAGTCATGTATTCTGTAAACATGCCGCTGTTATTATCATAAGTAGAATATCTGCCAGAAGCTCCACCCTTTTTATAATAATCTTCAATCTTAAATATCCTACCTTCTTCAATATACATGCTATCTGTATGTATGGAAACACCTCTTAAAATAGTACTTTGATTTTGAGCAGCAAGTTGAAAATAGTAGCCCCTTTTATGAAACTGATAAACACAACTCAGGATCGGCCCGCCAAAAGAGCTGCCTTTGGGCTTGAACACTTGCCCATCCACCAGAAAGCCAAAGGTGCCGCGGCCTTCCTGGGTGGCAGGCGGAAGTTGCGCCACCAGGGGTTTATGTTTTCTGCACGAGGTATCCAATAAGGAAAGCAGCAGCAGGAGCAGCAGGCAGGGTTTCATATGGCAACATCTATAGTCTAATGTTAAAGCTTATAGGCTACAATGTCAACCGTATTGATACTGTATGGGAAATTTGATTTTTATAGAAAGCAAAAGGTTTTCATCCCCCCTTTTCATCAGTGCAGATTTTGGCTGTAATGGAATACGAAAATCTTCAGCCGGATAGGCAGGCCGCAACCATAGCTCAATGTGATGCTGATACACTATTAACCAAACTCATTTGCTTCTCAAAGCTTTTGCTGGCTTATTCGTTCAAACCTGTAAGAACGTTGGTGAGGACACAAACCCTGGTACAGCACAAAAAGAGCGCCTTTACCAGCTCATCTTTTTATTGCTAGGAGTTGGAAGCAATGACCATTTTCCCTATTTTAACAAACCGATTGTAACCCTAATGGTAAATTAAAAATCCAATGAGTATGAAAAATCATGCACAAGACATACTGCAGTTCAGCGGTTATCCTTTAGAGCCCATCGTGGCCCTGGAAGTAAAGAAATTCTACGAGTCCAAACTCAAGGTAGTAGCACACAACCCTTCGTTATCGCCTTATACCAAGGCACTGGGCATGACGGATGTGGCGTACAACAACTTAGCTTGGGATGAGCGGTGGTTTAGCGATTACGAATAAGCCGGTTTATACCACACGGGCTTTATCGCCCATTTCTGTATCGGCTTCCACGGCTATGGCTTCCTCGTGCTCGGTCTCGTGCTCTTCTTTATGAAAGAAGCGGTTCTGAAAAATCAAAAGGGTAATCACGCCTACACTGATAGCGGCATCGGCTATGTTGAAAATGGGGCTGAAAAATTCAAAGTTCTCGCCGCCAATGAAAGGAATCCAGCTGGGATAAGTAGAGCGGATAATGGGAAAATAAAGCATATCCACTACCTTGCCGTGCAAAAAACCTGCATAACCGCCCCCGGCCGGAAAAGCGGTTGCCACGGTAAAATCGGTGCTTTCGGAAAAGATCATGCCATAGAACATGCTGTCGATGAGGTTGCCCAGGGCGCCTGCATAAATAAGGGAAGCACACACAATAAAGCCCCTGCTGTATCCCTGCTTTACCACCTTGCCCAGGTACCAGGTACCAAACAGCACCGCCGCCAGCCGAAACAAGGTCAGCGCCATCTTACCCCACTCGCCGCCAAACTTCCAGCCCCACGCCATACCTTCGTTTTCAATAAAGTACAGTCGTGCCCAGGGCAGGCCAAACAGGTTCAGCACCGGCCCGTAGGTAAAACTGGTTTTGATCCAGAACTTCAAAGCCTGATCAGCAATAATCACCAGCAGAATAATAAGTACAGCAGAACGCAGTTTCACAGACAAAATTTGTTAAGTTAACAAAGATAAGGGTTGACGCCTAGCCACCTGCAAGCAAAGTGTTAATGCTATTCCTGAAAATAAATACGCTTGACCCGCTGCGAAATGGAAGTCATCAGCTCGTAAGGTATGGTATCGATCCAGGCTGCCACCTGCTGCACCGGCAGCGGCTCGCCAAAAACAATCACGGTATCGCCTTCCTTTACACCCGGTATGCCCGTTACGTCTATCATGGTCATGTCCATGCACACGGTGCCGATGACCGGTGCCAGGTGACCGGCTACCCACAACTTGCCGACGCCATGACCAAAGCGGCGGCTGTAGCCATCGGCATAGCCAATGCGTACCGTGGCAATGGTGCTGTCTTTTTGTACCACGCCGCGACGGTTGTAGCTTACCGTTTCGCCGGCTTTTAAATGCTTGATCTGTGCTATGGTGGTACGCAGGGTGGCGGCGGGTTGCAGTTCCAGTTTTTGGGTGGTTATTTCCACGCCATACAAACCAATGCCCAGCCGCACCATATCCAGCTGCAGGTGCGGGTGCCTTATAATAGCGGCCGTATTGGAAATATGCCGGAGAAAAGAATAAGACAGGTAGCGCGATAAAGTATCTGCGGCTTTTGAAAAGCGTTGCGCCTGCTGGGCGGTATAATCATCCTGTGCAGCGTCTTCGCTGGCGGCCAGGTGACTGAACACACTTTCCACCTTCAGCAGCGAAGAAGCCGCCAAGTGCTGCCCCAGTGCTTCTATATCCCCTTCCGGGAAACCGAGGCGGTTCATGCCCGTTTCCACCTCTATATGCACCGGGTAAAACTGCAGGGCCTGCGACGCAATGTAAGTTTCAAACTGGTGCAGCAACTCAAACGAATAAATCACCGGCTGCAGGTTGTGCTCCGTTAGCGCCCCGAAAGAAGTTTCATCCACATTCATTACCATAATGGGCAGCGTAATACCGGCCTTACGCAGCTCCAGGCCTTCATCCACATAGGCCACACCTAAATAATGTACATTGTGGTACTGTAGCACGCCGGCTATTTCGGCCCCGCCGCTGCCGTAGGCAAAGGCCTTTACCATGGCCATGACCCTGGTATGGGGCTTTAAAAGTTTTTGGTACTGCTTCAGGTTGTGTACAATGGCATTGAGGTTGATCTCCAGCAGCGTCTGGTGCACCTTGTACTCCAGCAGTTGCACCACCTGTTCAAACTCAAAGCGGCGGGCACCTTTGATCAGGATCACTTCATCTTTAAAAGAAGAGCTGCGAAAGTGCAGCACAAAATCTTCGGTAGAATGGAAGCAGCTGCAGGCAATTTTTTCTTCAATAAATCGGGGCAGGTAGGTGGTGATCTTTTCTCCTATCAGGATCACTTTTTCAATGCCATATTGCAGCAGGCTTTTGCCGATCTGCCAGTACAGGGCTTCTTCAGCCTTACCGCTTTCGTAAAAGTCGGACAAAATAACGGTGCGGTGCTGGTTAAAATGCTGCTGCTGCAAAAAGCTTAACGCAATGTGCAAAGAAGTAAGGTCGGCGCTATAACTGTCGTTAATGAGGGTGCAGTTGTTAATGCCCCGCATCAGGTGCAGGCGCATGTCTACAGCATGGAGTTTTAAAAACCTTTGCTGGATGATTTCTACCGGCACCTCCAGGTACAGCAGCACACAGCAACAGCTTATGGCATTTTCAATGGAAGCTTCGTCAGTAAATGGGATGACGATTTCAAATACCTGCTGGCCGTATTCAAATGCCAGGGAGGTTTGCTTTTGGGTTTTTTGCGCCCCTTTCACCCGCACCGTTGCTCCCTGCTGAAAGCTCCAGGTAAACAAGGTGCCGGTAAAAGCCTGTTTTTGCACCAGCTCCTGCCGAGCCACCACCACCTGAGCCGACTGAAACAGTTTGAGTTTTTCCTCCAGTTTTTGTTCCATAGAGGCAAAGCCTTCGCTATGGGCCTGGCCCAGGTTGGTTAAAACACCTATAGTGGGTTGAATAATCCGAGCCAGCCGTTCCATTTCACCGGGCTGCGAAATGCCGGCTTCAAAAATACCCAGGTTGTGATGCTCATTGAGCTGCCATACACTCAAGGGTACGCCAACCTGCGAGTTATAGCTTTTGGGGCTCCGTACAATATAATGATCGGGCTGCAACAGCTGGTATAACCATTCTTTTACAATGGTTTTGCCATTGCTGCCGGTAATGCCCAGTATGGGTATTTGAAAATGCTGCCGGTGGTAAGCGGCCAATTGCTGCAATGCCTGCAGGGTATTGTCTACCACGATTACATTGCTGCCGGGCAGGGCGGCGGTATCAATGGCATGGGCCACCACAAAGTTGCGGATGCCGCTTTGATAAGCAGATGCCAGAAACTGGTGGCCATCGCCGCGGCCTACCTGCAGGGCAAAAAACAGCGAGCTTTCGGCAAACTGTATCTTGCGGCTGTCATACACCAGGTGCGTTAGGGCGCGGTTATCAGCCTGCTGCTGAAAACGACCATTTATTACATCCGCAATAACCTGAATGGTATACACTTTAAACCTCTTTGCTGTTTCGGAGGCGCCGCTTGGTAATCCGGAGCGAATAAACCATAGAGCCTACCAGGCAGATCAGGATCACCAGCAACGAAATCAGTACCGGTACATGAACGCCAAAGAAAGTAACCAGCATTTTCAAGCCGATGAATACCAGTACAATGGCAATACCCTGCTGCAGGTATTCAAACTTGTTGACCGCACCTTTCAGTAAAAAGTAAAGTGCCCGCAAGCCCAGTACCGCAAAAATATTGCTGGTGTAAATAATCAACTCCTTGGCGTGCGATTCCGTTACAATGGCAAATACGGCCGGAATGCTGTCTACGGCAAACACAATATCGGTAGTGGCCAGCATGACAATAACCAGGAACATATTGGTATAATAGCGCTTGCCGTTTCTTTTTACCACCAGCTTGCCGCCCACATCTTCATGAATAATGGGCAGAAAACGATTCAAAAACTTATACACGGGGCTGGTGGCGGGGTCAAACTCGTCTTCCTGCCGCACGGTAAATATTTTAATACCGGTATACACCAGGAA
>JAEWAC010000054.1 GCA_023391895.1 Bacteroidota bacterium | reverse complement strand
CCACTCTGCTGCCACTGCAGGATACAATCAAACATCTGCTGCTGATTACTTGAAGGCATAAACGATTTTTAATCGAAGCTAAATGCAGTAAGGCGTATCAGCAAGATGAGTTGCTCGGTGGGTTACGTTGCTGTGAAAATATTATCCGCTAATTCTTGGTTTAAATCTCCATTATAGGCTTGTGTTAGAACTTCTCCCCCTAGCCTATGAAATTCTTTTGTGAGTTCATGTTTTTTGAATCTAAATTCATCTTGATAGCTTGTTAAACTTAAAACTTGCTTCTCAAGACTATTAAACCTTTTTGTGAAGTCATGGCACGTCACAAGCCAATTGTATTTATTTCGCACGATAAAGGAATTAAATCATTTGGTCAGAAACACATTGATGTGAAAGAGTTGCCGCAGATACCTCCTAAACCATTTACTTTATTTGCTGAACTGGTAGGTTAAATTCATTACCTTTATAAAGAAGCAGAATAAAAATAAGGATTAGACAAAGGTTCGATTCCTTTCACCTCCGCAATAAAATATATTTTCTGCTTCAATCGGAGGTGTAGTTCAACGGATAGAATAAATCCCTGCTATTTAGAAGCCGTCCAATTGTGGCGGCTTTTTCATTTCCTTACTTTGTCCCAACTCGTATATTGCATATAGTTACCTAAATTATTTGATGTCTTAATTTAATGCTCCGCCACCTATAAGTGACCATACTACAATCAAGAATGGGGTGGCAAAAAAAACAAATACACCCGAAGGGTGAACATAAAAAAGTCGGAAAGATAACATCTATATGCTACCCTTTGAACAGAGCCTTATTCAGCCTTTTAAGATTTATTGCAACAATACCAAGTTACCCTTTTTAACTTTCTGAGTTTCACCTTCAAACTGATAGGTACATTTCCAAACATAGACTCCTGAGTGTTGCAATACTCCCTTAACCTTTCCATCCCATCCTTTATTCTGTTCGGTGGCGATAAATACAACTTCGCCCCAGCGATTGTATATCTGTAACCGAAACTGTTTTACAGCACCTGTTAAAACTGGTTTGAATACATCGTTTTTACCATCTGCATTTGGGGTAAATGCCGTGGGAACGAAAACGCGATTCTGACAGTGTTTTTCAACAACAAACACTGTATCTCGCCCAGTACAGTTGTTATAATCTGTTACCTGCAACCAGTATATACCAGGCTGCGTAATGGAAATTTCCCTTTTGTTTGAGTTTGTATTCCATTGATAGTTTTTAAAATTTTCCAGTGGCTGCAGCAGGAGGTTTTCAAATTTACAAATAGCTGTATCTGGAGGCAGAAAAGCGGAAGGCACCGGCAACCAAGTATTTACTTCAGTTGTATCGCTTCCAACGCATCCCCTGCTGTCAGTAACTGTTACGTAGTAGCGGCCAAGCTTACTAATGGTTATAGTTCTGTTGCGACTATTGTCATTCCATAGATAAGAAGAAAAAGTTCCAGCATCCAGGATTCTGGTGCTGCCTATACAGAGGGAATTGTTTTTGTTTATTGAAACCTGGGGAGCTAGATTTATTGTTACCTGAACAGGATTAGAGATAGTAGAAATAGATTCAGAGCAGTTGGTTTTTACTGTTAAGATACACCTGACAATATCAATGCTCTGTAGACTACTGTCAATATACCTGTCCTTATTTTCGCCAACAGGCACGTTATTCTTAGTCCATTGATAGACAGGTTCCACACCTGGGTTTACGGCAATGGCTGTAAAGGTAACCGGAGTGCCGACACAAACTGCAGTAGCACTTGCTTGTACAACCAGCGAAGGTGGGGTAGTTTGAAGAATGTTCATTGTTATTACATTGCTCACAACCGAAGAAGATGTAACACAAGTTAAACTGGAGGCTAAGGTACATTGAATTACATCACCCTCTTTTAGTGTATCATCTTTATATACCGGGGCATTGGTTCCGACATGCACCCCGTTTTTGATCCAATGATATACAGGATTATCCCCTTCATTAATACCTATTGCGGTAAATGTAACTTCAATACCAGAACATATGTTATTAGCAGAAGAAGTTATGGACACCGCTGGTACAACGGTAGGGTTTACTTTTATTTCAATGCTATTACTCTGTGCTGTTTCCTCAGTTCCACAGCCATTATTAACCATTATTGTACAGCTAATGAGATCACCTTGTTTTAAATCTTTATCACTGTAGGCATTGCTGTTGACACCTACATTTTGACCATTTTTCTTCCACTGAAATGAGGGTGTGCCCCCTGCATTACCGGCTGTTGCAGTAAAGGAAACGGGAGACCCTGAACAAATCTCAGCGGTAGTTGAAGCGATGGTAATAGAAGGTTGCAAGGATGTTGCCTCTACCATGCTTGCAGGTTCAGAGAACATGACACAGCAGTCATTGCTAATTCGGCAGCGATATATATCCCCGTTCATCTCAGAAGTGGCCTTTGATATGTAAAGATTATCAGTATTGGCCCCTGAATACAAAGTATTATTATTAATATCAGCCCAATCTGAGCCTGTATATACCTGCCATTGGTACGCAGTGGCATTTATGGCCTGTACGGTAAACACAACATTGGTACCAATGCAAAAGTTCTGGTCGGTAGGCTGAGTTATGATTTTTGGACCTACCAGGGCTCCTTGGCTGAGTTTATGAAAATATGCATCTTCACTTCCTGCCGGTGTAATTGAATGCTGATTGGCCCCAGGATCAAAATCAGTTCTTAAGAGAAAAACACCAGCATGATAAACATTATCTACTACATCAACAGCTATTGCGGCCCCAGAATAAACACTCGAAAAAAATCCTGTATTCGCAGTGATAGTAAAGCCGGCTGACCAGGCGAAATCTCCCCCTGCCTCTAATTTCAGAGCAAATAAATGACCCTTTGAAAGATAGAAGCTGGAAGTACCAGGATCAAAGTCAACAGTACCGTGATAGGCACCTGCCACATATACATTTTCATTTTTATCCAATGTAATCGAATTGCCATAAGAGTCACCACCCTGGAGGGTTTTTACATAGACAAAGTTGCCATGATGGTCCAGCTTTAAAATAAAGGCACTATAATAAATAGACGTAGTTGATAATGTAAATGCAGTAGTACCTGGATCAAAATCCACCTGTTGTAAAAACTGACCTGTTGTATATACATTACCTTTAAGGTCAATGGCCAATCCCAGAGCTTTATCACCACCAGGGCCTCCCCAGCTTTTTGCCCAGCGGAAATTCCCTTGCTGATCGAGTGTTAATACAAAGGCATCATCATTGCCTGAAGAAGTTATAGTCTTTTCCGAAGAGCCGGGATCACAATCAATGATACCGGTGAAACTACCAGCCAGAAAAATGTTGTTTGCCGCATCTGTTTTTAAACCGTGTAGCTGCTGTTCGCTTCCACCCTTGTTAGGCATTTGCCGCATCCAGGTAAAGTTGCCACCCGGATCAAGCTTTACCAAGAAAAGATCATTTCCAGGCCTGCCAACTGTTGATCCTGTATACGTAGCGGGGCCAGGGTCAAAATCTCGCGTACCCGCAAAAGTTCCACCTGTTATAATGTTGCCTGCAGCGTCAGTATCAATGGTACTCATATTATGCAGGTTAAACTGACGGGCCCAAATATAGTTTCCATCCTTATCCAGCTTTACTACAAAGCTGTTTGCACTACCTGCTGTAAAATTAACAATCCCAGGGCCTGGATCCATATCAACTGTTGATTGAAAAAGCCCCAGAATTATTATATTACCATCCTTATCCACTGCAATGTCTTTAACATAATCATCCCATTCGCCACCAAATTGTTTTGCCCACAGAAAATTACCGGATGTATCATATTTTATTACAAAGACATCTTGATTACCATTTGATGTTTGATGGAAAATTCCGGAACCGGCATCAAAATCTATTTTGTCGTAGAAGTGGCCGGCTGTAATCAATTCCTTGTCACCATACAGTTTCATAGCGACACTGCTGGTGGTTTTGCCATTACTCCCAAAGGTTCTTACCCACTCAAAGTTTATAGGCTGAGCAAGGGATTGAAATGTAGAAAGCTGAAATATGATAAAAAATACACTACCCAGCAGCCAAGCAGCAGTTCGG
This sequence comes from Bacteroidota bacterium, assembly GCA_023391895.1. Classification (GTDB taxonomy): domain Bacteria; phylum Bacteroidota; class Bacteroidia; order Chitinophagales; family Chitinophagaceae; genus Flavisolibacter. Next base: position 19,234 of record JAEWAC010000054.1, on the reverse strand, counting down.
TTCTTTTTGGTTGTTTTCATTTAACGAACCCAATATATAACCGATGGGGTTAAAAAAAAAGAGTTTCGATACTTATAAACATGGAAAGAGGATTTTAAAACAAGTTCTAGTTTTTAGCATGGAGATTACTCCTTTATGATATTTGCATATTTCTTACAAAAGGCCAACTAATCAGCCAACTATGAAAAAGAAAAAAGCCTTAAACAATTGATTTTCAATTATATAAGGCTTTTATGTTGTTGACCCATAAGGATTCGAACCTTAACAGACAGAACCAAAATCTGTAGTGCTACCGTTACACCATGGGTCAATCCGTAATTGGGAGTGCAAAAATAGGAGACAATTTAATATCAACAAAATCATTTTGCTCTAATTGTAGATAAATCTTTCAATTTTTCTGTTTTTGAGGCGTTTTTCCTGAGCTTCTTTTTTTTAATTGTTGATCTTTTCAGGCATCCGAAACAGGCTCATAATTGCAGATAAGGTCTGTACCCTTCTATTTTTCTCAAATCATGTGATAATTTCATCAAAACACTGCGCTGCCATATGACCTAATGGGCAAATGTCTTTCTCCTTGCAGTCACTGGTGCCGTTACTAATGCCCTGTTTGTATTCATAATCCAACTTGCTTACAAAATCGCTCAATAACGGAAAGCCTGGCGGATTGCAGGCATCATTCGTTGGAAGGTGCCACGGTTAAGCTGAAAGAAGTTGGGCCGGTCCGGGTGGAATGGCTGCCGAAGGTATAAAGGTTAACAGGGCCTGGCGGATGTCATCTATGGAAATATCGTTGAACAACCAGGTACTTAAAACGGCCGGCAGCACATGGGCAATATGATGAGCAGCTTTGCCTCCCTCCGTAAACGGAATATCATTTGCCGGCAGCACCCTTTCTTTCCTGTTTTCTTTTAAAAGGGTTATATAACCGTTTTCGTACACACAAGCCTTGCCACCCTTGTTGCTGTGCTCTTGAATGCGGGGATGGTCTCCATTCATGCAAAAGAGGGCAATCTTACAATCCAACTCATCTTTCATGCCGTACACCAAATCATCATCAGCATTTAAAATAGCATAACCTCCTTTGCTAACTGTTTCGGGTACGACCTGTTTTAACCGGACCAATCGCTCAACCGAGTGGATGCCGTCCATCCCCAGGTTTTCAGCCGCTACATTGGTTACAATTGCCACATGAGACTGCTGAAAACCCAAGCCGCCTTTTAAAATGCCATCGCGGGCACACGCCAGCACCGCAAAGTCAACGGTAGGGTTCTTTAAGACCAACTGAGCCGTAGCGGGGCCCGTGGTGTTGCTCTTTATCATCTGCTGGTTTGGAATATAAATGCCGTCGGATGTAGTAAAACCCACTTTTTTGCCTGCTGTACGGGCAATGTGCGCCGTAATGTGGGTGGTAATGGTTTTGCCGCTGGTGCCGGTAACAGCTATAATAGGAATGCGGCCATCGCTGCCCTTGGGAAACAACTTGTCCATCACCGGTTGTGCTTCGTGGCGTACCATCATGCCATTGGTCACGGGTACTTCGGCGGCTTCCGGCAGGGGGATGGTTATTATATTACCGCTGGCTTCTTCAACCTCGATGGACAATGTGGTGCTGGCATTGACGACTCGTATGCGTTTTTGATGAACTCCATAACCCAACTGTATCAACGAGTCTTTGTTGAGCCGGATGTAAGGAATGTTTCTTTTAGCGGCTTCTGCCACGATGCTGCTGGTAAAAGGATCCAGCCGAGTGGCTTTCCAAAAGTCACGCAGTTGTTGGATGTCGGCTTCCAGGTCATAGTCTGTGCCGTCAATCAGGGCCTGTGCCAGGCTAACGGCAGCCCGGGCTGTATAAAGACCAGCCTCTTCCTCCAGGCATTCAAACACTACATAATAAACACCTTCTCTTTCGCCAGTGCTGCGGGTACGGCCAAAACCACATTCCATGCCCGCCAGCGATTGCAGTTCAAGGGCCAGGTGTTCAATCACGTGTCCCATCCAGGTGCCGTCTTTTACCCGCATAAAAAAACCGCCTCGTACGCCTTCGCTGCAGTGGTGCTCTATCATGGAGGGCAGCATTTTTTTCAACCGTTCCAAAAAGCCATTGATGGTGTTGGTAGGACGTTCCTCCAGCTCTTCCAGGTCCAGCTTCATCTGTATCAGATTGGGTCTGCGGATGCTCCAGTAATTAGGGCCGCTTAATACGCTCAGTTCCAGTATCTGCATAATTTTTATATGGTTGTGGATGTTTTGTTTAAGTAAACCTGGGTGCCATCCATGGCTTTGGGTTTAGTGAACTCTTGTTTTCCTGGTCTATGAATTAAAGCACTACATTTATGCAAACCCGTCGTTTATGGCTGCCTTTAACCGGCGTTCTTTTCTGCAAAAAGCGTCTTTTTTTTCTGCTACCTCTTTCGTGGCTGCATGGACTCAGCCGGCCTGGGCCAAACGACTGCATAGGGTTTTAAACGATATAAAAAATATTGAGCCAAACGACCTGGCCCGCGAAGAAGATTTCTGGTATTATGTGCAGCAGGCGTTTACAGTATCACCCTCCATCATCAATCTGAACAACGGCGGTGTATCGCCGGCCCCCAAAACGGTGCAGGATGCCATGAAGCGGTATTACGATTACAGCAACGAAGCTCCTTCTTATTTCATGTGGCGCATTTTAGACCAGGGGAGGGAAACCCTGCGCAGCAACCTGGCCAAAATAGCGGGCTGCAGCGCCGAGGAAATTGCCATCAACCGGAATGCCTCCGAAGGTTTGGAAACCATCATCTTTGGGCTAACGCTTGCAAAAGGAGATGAAGTAGTGGCCTGCCGGCAGGATTATCCCAACATGGTGCACGCCTGGAAGCAGCGGGAAATAAGAGACGGGGTGAAAATGGTATGGGTAAACCTGGAACTGCCCTCCGAAAACGAAGACTACCTGGTGCGGCAATTTGTAGCTGCCTTTACGCCCAAAACAAAGGTGGTGCACCTTACCCATATCATCAACTGGAACGGGCAAATACTGCCCGTGCGCAAAATTGCTGATGAGGCCCGCAAAAGGGGCATTGCCGTAGTGGTAGACGGAGCCCATTCTTTAGCCCAGGTTAATTTTACCATACCGGCGCTCAACTGCGATTATTTTGCCACAAGCCTGCACAAGTGGCTGTATGCTCCCATTGGCAGTGGTTTGCTGTATGTAAGAAAAGAAAGAATAAAAGACCTGTACCCGTTGCTGGCGGCTCCCGATCCGCTCAAAGACGACATCCGCAAGTTTGAGCACCTGGGCACCCGTCCGTTTTTTATTGAACAGGCCATTGGTAAAGCCGTGGAGTTTCACGACATGCTGGGCAGCCAGCGTAAGGAAAAGCGACTGCACTACTTGAAAAACTACTGGATGGAAAAAGTAAAGGTGGTGCCCAAGGTAAAGCTGCATACCTCCCTGCACCCGCAATGGGGTTGTGCTATCGGTATGGTTTCGGTAGAAGGCAAAAAGCCGGCAGAGCTGGACAGCTTTTTATTTAACCAGTACAAAATCCACGCTACCACCATTGAATGGGAAAATATCAAAGGAGTACGCATTACCCCAAACGTGTATACCACTATCAAAAACCTGGATGTGCTGGTAGAAGGTATCACCCGGTTTGCCCAAAACGCCTGATATATTATGTATATGCCTATATGAGGTTTTGAAGCATTTGGTGTCATGATAGATTCGCTCGGTGACGTTTTTTTTATTAAATCCCATCCAATTGATCTCATTAAAAAGTCCATTCGGCTATTTTAGCAACCCTTTAAGCGATAAATAGCAGAGCTGTTGCTGCTTTTGGGTTATTTTTGGAGTACGTAAAAAATCCAGGCAAATGCAACGTCCCAAAGGAAAACTGATCGCTATTGGCGGTGCCGAAGACAAAGGCACTGCACCGGAAAAAGGAGAGCACCACCGCAACAACCTCAACTTTTTCGAACTGGCTATTCTGCGCCGGTTTGTAGAAGAAGCCGGTGGGGCCAAAGCCCGTATAGAAGTGGTTACCACGGCTTCTACTATACCCACAGAAGTAGGCGATAATTACCTGGATGCCTTTGGTAAAATCGGCTGTTTGAACGTCAATATTATGCACATCCGCAACCGCTTTGATGCCGCAGATGAAGCGTACCTGGAACGTTTGCAGCAGTGCGATGGCATTTTGTTTTCCGGCGGCAACCAGCTGCGGCTGTCGGCTACTTTTGGCGGCACCCGTTTTTTGAAGACGTTGCTGGACCGGTACCAGCAAGAACCTATAGTAGTGGCCGGAACCAGTGCCGGTGCCATGGCCATGAGCAATACCATGATCTACGAAGGCGAAGCCACCAAAGCCCACTTAAAAGGCGAAGTAAAAATCACCACCGGTCTGGGTTTTATTGACGACGTTGTGATTGATTCGCACTTTGAAAAACGCGGCCGCTTTGGCAGGCTGGCACAAGCCATTGCTACCAATCCAGCCTGCATCGGCATCGGGCTGGGCGAAGATACCGGCATGCTGATCACTGAGGGCCATAAAATGGAAGCTATTGGCAGCGGGCTGGTTATTATTATAGACGGACACGAAATAAAGCACAGCAACATTGCCGATATACCCGAAGGCTGCCCGGTAAGTATAGAAAACCTGAAGGTGCATTTTTGCGAAAAAGGAAATGGCTACCTGCTGCACGACCGCAAGTTTTTAATGGAAATGTATGAAGGCGCCGTGATCAAAAAACAGGTAACGGTCGCATAGCTTTTTTTAATAAAGAATGAAAGCATCTCTTTGAAGGGATGCTTTTTTTATGGCTTCTTCAATGATATAACAAAATAAAATAATTGGCGAAACGCTATTGCATTTTAGAAGCCGTGATTATTTTTGGCGGCCAAGCCATTCCATGCGCACCATACCACTAACTGTTTTTTGCATCCTGCTGTTCATTCAATGTTTTTCCCAACGCCCGGGTTCGGGTCCTGTCCCTTTAAAAAGAGCTGCCACTTCCTCCCAGCCGGTTATGCAAAGAATACAGGCGGAAGATTGCAGCAATGGCGTGGATGATAATGGCGACGGGCTGGTGGACTGTGAGGATTATACCTGCTATTTTCAAAAGCCCAATACTACCTGCAACTGCATACCCAGTAATACCATATGGACCGCCAATGGTGCAGGAGAGCTGCTGTGGGCCAATACAAAAACCGGCGTGGAAAAAAAGATTGGTTCCATGGGTACTGCCCTGACCGACCTGGCCTGGGGCTCGGATGGCGTGTTGTATGGCACCGACTTCAATGCCAATATCTACGAGGTCAATCCTGTTACAGCGCAAATCAGTGTTAAATATTCCATACCGGGTTATTTTGGTGTCAATGCCATGACGTCCGATCAGGCCGGCAATTTTTACCTGGCTGGCGGACAGCAGGTTTTTCGGTACAACACAACTACAAGGCAGGTGAGTCCGGTGGCTGACCTTACGGCGGTGGGTGCCGGCAGCGGCGGTGATCTGGCTTTTTCCAATGGGGCCCTTTACCTGGCGTGCAACAGCAATCAGATTGCAAAAATTGATATCACGAATGGTAGTGTACAGTTGTTAGCTATCCAGGGACTGCCCTCCGGAGTTGATGTATTTGGTATTGTCAGTGCGGCGGACGGCAGCTTGTATCTTTCCGGCGCTACTGAAATTTTTAAGCTGGACCCGACCACCATGCGGGCCGTTTCATTTTACAAGTACAAAACCACTTCTATTATCATTTGGGGGCTGGCCAACTATAACGACAACTGCAATGCGCCGGAGCCTGACTGTAAAGCCGAAGTGGAAATTGCCGTACAAACGGCCGAACCATATTGCTCTGGTACCGGCGTTGCCCTTACGGCCACTGGGAAAGGCATTACCGGTAGCGGTCGGTATCAGTGGACGTTTCCAGATGGTACAGGGGCTACAACGGCTGCTGTTAACGTCTCTCAAAGCGGCTGGTACAAAGTAGTTTTTTCGGCGCCCAATCCTTTCTGTATGGCGGAGGACTCGGTTTACCTCAACATTTTAAATACCCCATATGCCCATTTAGGCGCAGACACTGTTTTGTGTGCCGGTAGCCAAATAACCATTCAAAACCAAGCAGCAGATGCCTCCTGGCAATACGTGTGGCAGGATGGCTCCAATACGCCGCAATTCACGGTCCGGCAGCAGGGAAAATACTGGCTGACGGTAACCAACGCCTGCGGTACGGCCAGCGATACTATTCTGGTCAATGAAAGATCAGGCCCTTTAGTAGGCCTGGGTGCCAGCCGCCAGCTGTGCCCCTACGATACATTGCATTTGTACAACACGCTGCACCTGCCGGCCTATGAATACCAATGGAGCAATGGCCTGACAACGCCTGCCATAGTGGCCAACCAGCCCGGGTGGTATGGTGTGGTGGTACGCAACGAATGCGGTGCTGTACAGGATAGCGTTTTGATACAGGAGCAAAAGGAAGGCTGCGAATGCTTTTTGTATGTGCCCAATGCCTTTACACCCAATGGTGATGGTAAAAACGACATACTGAAAGTGCTGGCCAGTTGCGACATTACCGGCGAGTTGACCATTTTCAATCGCTGGGGTGGAGTGGTCTTTAACACCAAAGATTTAAGCAAAGGGTGGAATGGTTCTTTCAGGGGTAAGGAGCAGCCCGGTGCGGTTTATGTATATATGATTCGCTATCGCTTCCGCAGCCGGCCCGTTCAGTATACGCAAAGCGGTACCCTTATGCTGGTGCGATAGCGGTTCTTTCTTTGGTGGATATGGGGTTTTAATTGTTTGAGAAGAAAAAAGCTCCATGCCATAAAACTATATGGGTTTTTAAAGAAGTTTCAGTCGCTGGAACTAAAGGATGCTTGTGGAAACAGGCAAGGGTTTATTGTCACTAACTTTATTTCCACCCAATTTTTATTGCCTGCACCTTACTTGCTTTAGGAAAGGTAAATGGACTTTTGAAAAAGTTGAGTTTTACTGTTAACGCAGATAACTTGTTCAAAACCCCATATGCAACGCCAACAGTTACGGCACGCCACTTTTAGAAATATTCTTCTTTCCGGGTAAGGGTTAGGTAATAGGCTTTTGTTTGATTTAAAAAACATTTTAAAAAGAAAAACCACAGCATCTTGAATGGGCTGTGGTTTCAAAAGGTCAGGCTGCAAGCAGTTTAACTACACTTTACCAGGTAATAATTCTTTTTGCCTTTTTGTATCAGCAGGTACTGGTCGTGCAGTAATAAAGAGGGATCAATGGTCTGTTGCACATTTTCCACCTTATGACGGTTGATGCTGACGCCCCCGTTCTGGATCATCTTCCGGGCTTCGCCTTTGGAGGGAAATATTTTAACGTCGGTTAAAAAGGTCACCACGTCCAGGCCGTTTTGCAACTGAGCTTTGTCCAGATCCACCTTTACAATGCCTTCCATGCTTTCCAGGTCTTCTACCGAAAGGGCTTCGGCCGGCGCATGTTGCTGCGAAAACAGTTTTTGTGTGGTTTCAATGGCCTTGGCATATTCTTCCTCGCCGTGCACAAACAGGGTAACTTCCTGTGCCAGCCGTTTTTGCAAAATGCGCTGGGAGGCATCGGCATGGTGTTGTGCAATCAGTTCGTCCACTTCTGCCTGGGTGAGGAAGGTAAAAATGCGGATCCATTTTTCGGCGTCAGCATCGCTGGCATTGAGCCAGAACTGGTAAAACTGGTAGGGCGTGGTTTTTTGCGGGTCCAGCCACACGTTGCCGCTTTCGGTTTTGCCAAACTTGCCGCCGTCAGCCTTGGTAATGAGGGGGCAGGTAAAGGCAAAGGCTTCGCCGCCGGCTTTTCGGCGCACCAGTTCGGTACCGGTGGTAATATTGCCCCACTGATCGCTGCCGCCCATCTGTAGTTTGCAGTTTTTGTTTTGGTACAACCAGTAAAAGTCATAACCCTGGATCAACTGGTAGGTAAATTCGGTAAAGGAGATGCCGGTTTCGCCTTCAATGCGTTTTTTAACACTGTCTTTACTGAGCATATAATTCACGGAAATGTGTTTGCCCACGTCGCGGATAAACGTTAAAAAGCCCATATCCTTAAACCAGTCGTAGTTGTTCACCATTTCGGCGGCATTAGGTTTTTGCGGGTCAAAGTCGAGGTACTGCTGCAGTTGTTTTTTAATGCCTTCCACGTTTTTTTGCAACTCGTCTTCACTAAGCATCACCCGTTCCTGGCTTTTAAAGCTGGGATCGCCAATCATGCCGGTAGCGCCGCCCACCAGGGCATAAGGCTTGTGACCGGCTTTTTGCAGGTGCACCAGCAGTAATATGGGTACCAGGCTGCCAATATGCAGGGAGTCGGCGGTGGGGTCAAATCCGATATAAGCGGAGGTCATTTCCTTTTGCAGTTGTTCTTCGGTGCCGGGCATAATGTCCTGGATCATGCCGCGCCAGCGTAATTCCTCTATCAGGTTCATAAAAAAAGCCTTTAGGCGGCAAAAGTAAGGCAGAAGCGGGTGGTTTTCAAGGCAATTTCCAGGGCCACTTTTCGTTTAAAGTTGTTTGGCAGAAAGGCCTGCCAACGTTATGACAATAAGTATAAATGATTATTTTTGTCCATCCATCCCTCCTCTATGAACGAACATCGTCTGTTAATTGCTTATCTGAAAAAAGCCGGAATGAACAAAAAACTACTGGGACTCACCGCTTGGGTGCTCTTTTTATCCTTTACTTCTGCTGCCCAGTTTCGCAAATACTCCAATGAATTTTTAAATATCGGCGCCGGCGCCCGCGGGCTGGCTATGGGAAGTGCTCAGGTAGCCTCGGTGGCTGATGGTACGGCCGGCTACTGGAATCCTGCCGGACTGACCGGTGTAAAAGACCATGCCCATATTAACCTGATGCATGCAGAGTACTTTGCCGGCATTGGCAAGTACGATTACGGCAGCGTGGCCATACCGACTGCCAACAATAAAAGAACCATCGGGCTTACGGCTTTGCGCTTTGCGGTAGATGATATTATGAACACCCTGTTCCTGGTAGAGCCGGACGGGTCTATTAATTATAATAATATACAGGCTTTTTCCTCGGCCGATTATGCGTTTATCCTTTCCATGGCGCAAAAGCTGAAAGAAACGGAAAATAAGAACGTGCACTTTGGTATCAATGCCAAGGTCATTCACCGCAACGTGGGCTCTTTTGCCAAGGCATGGGGTTTTGGACTGGATGCGGGTTTGCAGGTGGTCAAAGACCGGTGGCGGTTTGGCCTGGCTGGCCGCGACATTACCACCACGTTTAACACCTGGTCGTTCTCTTTTACCGAAAAAGAAAAAGAAGCCCTGTATTTAACCAATAATGACATCCCGGTAAAATCTACCGAAATGACCGCGCCACGTTTGATCCTGGGAGTAGCCCGCGATTTCAGGATTACGGAAAAAATAGGCTTGCTGGCCGAAGCCAACTTTGACCTAACCTTTGACGGCAAAAGAAATACCGTGGTCAGTGCCAACCCGGTCAGTATTGATCCTAAACTGGGCCTGGAGGCCAATATCAATAACGTGTTTTATTTAAGAGGCGGCATCAACAATTTTCAGCAAGGCTTGAAGGACGGCGATACGACTCATCTGCAGAAAGTATGGATCTACCAGCCCAGCGCCGGTGCCGGCTTTCGCCTGCAGAACGTGAAAATTGACTATGCCTTTACCAACCTGGCCAACCAATCCAATCCTTTGTATACCCATGTTTTTTCGTTACAGCTGGACCTTGTAAATGATAAAAACAAGAAAAAGAAAAACTAAATGTATCCTTCCAAAACAAACTACTTCATGAAAAAAATATTATCCTGTTTATTGTTACTGGCAGCTTTGGCTGTTAAAGGGCAGGTGTACAATAATGAATGGATAGACCATAGTAAAACTTATTACAAGTTTAAACTAGGAAAGGACGGGGTTTTTCGCATACCGCAGCCGGTACTGGCAGAGGCCGGGTTGGGCAATGTGCCAGCCGAACATTTTCAGCTGTGGCGCAATGGAGTAGAAGTGCCGGTTTATACGTCCGTAACCAGCGGGGTGCTATCGGGTACCGACTTTATTGAGTTTTTTGGTAAAACAAACGATGGAAAGCCGGACAAAGCCTTGTATCGCGATCCCCGGTACCATTTAAATGATAAAGTAAGCCTGCTGACCGATTCGGCTACCTACTTTTTAACGGTAAATACCGCTGGCGGCAATCGCCGCCTGGAAAATACAGCGAACAATGTAGCGGGTAATACGCTGCCGGCCGAGCCCTATTTTATGCATACGTTGGGTACCTATTTTAGAAACAGAAGTAATGGAGGCTATGCCGTCAATGTCGGTACTTTGCAACAGCCTACTTTAATCTACTCTTCTTCCTATGATATAGGAGAGGGGTTCTCCTCCGCGGAGATTGCTACCAATGCCTCCAACACTGCTACCTTAAGCAACTTGTGGGTTTACCCCAGTGGTCCTGATCCGTCTTTTAAAATTGCCGTTTCAGGAAATGCCCTCCGTCAGCGCTTTATTCGTACCAGTATCAATGGTGATGAGGTGCTCCGTCAGAAGGTTGATTATTTTAATTACGGGGTGGATGAAGCTTCTTTTCCGCTTAGCAAAATCACCTCCAACAGCGCCACAATACAAGTAACGAATGTCTGTAACGAGTCGCCTTGTCCTACTAACGACAAAATGGTGATTCACCAGTACGAACTGACATATCCCCGCCAGTTTCATTTTGGCAATGTGGCTACATTCTTTGAATTTTCATTGCCAGCCAGTGCAGCGGGTAATTACCTGGACATTACCGGTTTTAACTATGGTACGGTAGCTCCTGTATTCTATGACCTTACCAATGGTCGTCGTTATGTAGCCAATATTGCCACTGCTTCCCGGATAAGGGTGGTGCTGGAGCCATCGGTTACGCCGCGGCAGCTGGTGCTGGTAGGGCTTCAAAATACCAATATCAACCTGATTAGTACCTTGCAGGCCCGCAATTTTATTGACTACACCCAGCCTGCCAACCAGGGCAATTATCTGATCATTACAAACGAACTCTTGCTGAATGCGGCCAATGGCGCTAACCCGGTCGAAGAATACCGGGCTTACAGGAGCAGCAGTGCCGGAGGTGGGTATGAGGGCAAAACCTATTTCGTGGATGAATTGACCGATCAGTTCGGCTTTGGCATCAAAAAACACCCGGTTGCCATCCGTAATTTTCTGTTGTTTGCCCGGCATAAGTTTGCTGCCACACCCCAGCATGTTTTTTTAATTGGTAAAGGTGTTACTTATACATCACAACGGACTAATGATGCTGCAAATGCTACTGTTCAAAATAAAATCAACATTGAGAAACTAAACCTGGTACCTACATTTGGCATCCCTGCTTCGGACGCCCTGCTCACCGCAAATCCGGGTAGTTCGATACCTCAAATGTCCATCGGGAGGATTTCAGTCATCAATGCCGAGGAAGTGGCTGTTTATTTAAAGAAGATCAAAGAGTACGAAACCGCGCAAACCGCCTTATCCTCCAACCGACAGGACCGGGAATGGATGAAAAACGTAGTGCATATCAATGGCATCAGCGAGCCGGACCTGAAGCCGGAAATAGATGCGCATTTTGAAAAATATAAAGATATTATTGCCGACACCTTATTCGGAGCCAAGGTCACTACATTTGCCAAAACCACATCAGATGCGGTTGAGCAGATATCAAGTACGACTTTGCCCAACCTGTTCAAAGAAGGTATTTCCTTGATGACCTATTTTGGACACTCATCGGCCACTACACTGGAGTTTAACCTGGAAACGCCGGAGTCTTATCAGAACCAGGGCAAGTATCCGCTCTTTATTGCCCTGGGTTGCAGCGTGGGTGACTTTTTTACTTTTTCTGCCAATCGTTTTCAGGAAAAAGGAACCATTCCGGAAAAATACGTTTTAACACCCGATAAGGGAACCATAGGATTTGTGGCCAGTACCAACCTTGGAATAGTTCATTACCTGGATATTTGGAACACTTTTGTGTATAAGGCAATGGCTAGAACACATTATGGCAGTCCTATAGGTAATATTATAAAAGATGCCGCCTTTTCTGTTTTTGAATACGTAGGTCAAGGTAACGCCATCGCCGGGCAGGAGGACGTGTATGCAAGAGCGAATGTAGAACAAATGACCTTGCATGGAGATCCGGCATTGAAAGCAAATACACATGCCAAGCCAGATTATGTTGTAGAAGAGTCTTTTGTTAAGGTGGTGCCGGAGTTTATTTCTGTAGCAGAGTCTTCTGTAAAAGTGAACAGCCGGTTTGTCAATATAGGTAAAGCAGTCAATGATTCCATCACCATAGAGGTGAAGCGCACTTACCCCAACCAAACCAGTGAAGTGGTTTACACCAAAAAAATACCGGGCATTCGTTATAGCGATTCCTTAACGTTCAACTTAACTATTGATCCGCTCAGGGATAAAGGAACGAATAAGTTAACTGTTACTGTTGATGCAGAAAATGCCGTAGATGAACTTTTTGAGACGAATAACACCGTTACCAAAGATTTCATTGTATACGAAGAGGAAATACGTCCCGTTTATCCTTACAATTTTGCCATTGTTAATCATCAGAATATAAAACTGGCCGCTTCAACTGCCAATGCTTTTAGTCCCAGTCGCCAGTTTCAAATGGAGATGGATACCACCACCCTGTTTAATTCAACCCTGAAAGTGACCAAAACAGTTACCAGTATAGGTGGTGTGCTGGAGTTTGAGCCGGGGCTAACCTTTAAAGACAGCACGGTCTACTATTGGAGGGTGGCGCAAGTACCCACCAGTGGCGAATATAAATGGAATATGTTTTCCTTTGTTTACTTACCCAATCATGAAGCTGGTTTTAACCAGTCTCATGTGTACCAGCATATGAAATCTGATTTAAGTCGGATTTCTTTGGATTCAACAGGTACATGGAGATACCAAAAGAAAATGAATGATGTTTTCATCAAGCATGGAGTTTGGGCTACTGCAACTGGACAGGAAGGTGATATTGTTGTAAATGTAAATGGGGAGTCTCTTATAAGAAATACTTGTACAACAGGTATCATCGTTTTCAATGTGTTTGACCCAAGATCATTTAAACCCTGGAAAAATAAAATAGTCAATGGGGAAGGTTTATATGGAAGCAGGCCTACTTGTGCTGAAAACCGTATTAGTAACTTCGAATATTCCATTAATGATACAAGTGGTCGTCGCAAAGCAATGGACTTTTTAAGAATGGTGCCCGATGATCACTATGTTGTGGTCAGAATTCAGCCTCGTAATCAGCTTTCTCAAAACCAATATATTGATACTTGGAAAACTGATGAAAATAAGTATGGTACAAATAATACATTGTATCATGAGCTAATCAAAAATGGTGTGTCATATATTGATTCATTTTATACGCCTCGTGCTTTGGTCGCAGTTTATCAAAACAAACGTCCAGACTTTGAAGTTCGCCAGGTAGTGTCTAGAGGAGTTTACGACTTAGTAACTCTGCAACTTGAATGTGCCTCTGATGACACATTAGGTATTGTTCAATCACCTTTATTTGGACCAGCAAAGGCATGGAAAAAGTTTAATTGGAATGGACAATCAACGGACTCAATAAACAGCGATTATCAAAAATTTGAACTGATTGGTGTTACAAAAGAAGGCAGGTTTCAGGTATTATATAAAGATTTAGCTTTAGAAGAAAAAGAATTTGATATATCTGCAATCAACGCAAAGGAATATCCATTTCTACAAATCAAGTTAAATACAATAGATACAGTTAATTATACACCCCACCAGTTAAAGTCGTGGAGGTTAACTTATGATCCGGTTCCAGAAGGCGCTCTGGCTCCCAATATTTATTTGGTTATCAAAGATACGCTCCAGGCTGGTGAACCAATAGATCTCAAGGTCGCTTTTAAAAATGTCAGTGCCACTGCATTTGATAGCATAAAAGTAAAACTGCAGATTATTGATCAGAATAATGTAACGCATACACTGCAGAATTATAAGTATAAACCATTGAGTTCCAATGATACTCTGACTATAACTCAACCAATTGATAGTAAACAGTTTAAAGGAATTAATGCATTGTTTCTGGAGGTGAATCCTGATAATGATCAGTTAGAACAATATCATTTCAATAATATAGCGTATCGTAACTTCTTTGTTATTTCAGATACGCTGAATCCACTTTTGGATGTAACATTTGATAACGTACATATCTTAAATAACGATCTAGTTTCTCCTAAGCCCGATATTTTGATCATGTTGAAAGACGAGTCACAGTGGACTCTATTGAATGATAGTTCTTTAGTAACAGTTCAGGTTCGGTCTTATCCTAATGGGAGTTTCCGTACTTATTTACCTAATACAGATACATTAAAGTTTACGCCAGCACAGTCTACTTCAAACAATACAGCTAGTATTAACTTCAGGCCTCACTTTATGGAAGATGGTACATATGAAATGGTAGTAAGTGGAAAAGATAAAAATAATAATAAGGCTGGGCAGTTAGATTATCGTGTAGTATTTAATGTGATCAACAAATCTATGATCTCCAATCTGCTTAACTACCCGAATCCCTTTACAACTTCAACGGCCTTTGTGTTTACACTTACTGGAAGCGAGGTGCCCCAGGAGTTTAAAATACAAATTTTAACAGTAACTGGTAAAATAGTAAGGGAAATTAGCCGGCAGGAGTTAGGTCCGATAAAAATTGGAAGAAATATTACTGATTTTAAATGGGATGGTACAGACCAGTATGGCCAAAAGTTGGCTAACGGAATTTATTTATATCGTGTAATTACCAGCATCAACGGAAAAACACTTGAGAAATTTAAGTCTGTTGGTGACAATACAGATAGATATTTTAATAAGGGATATGGGAAAATGTATTTAATGAGATAAAAACAAATGTTTATTTCAATCGATACAGCGGGTACAGATCGTTCCTGCTGTTCACATCCATTTTGAGCGTTTAAAAATTGGTTTCTCCTACTACGTTTTTGTTAAATTTATGTTGGAAAGCTTTAGGGTAAATGTTTGGTTTATTTGGAATGTGAAGGCAATTGGAGTGAGACTTATCTGTTCTATACTGCTATTGTACTATTGTGCTAGAGTTACTACTTAGTAGTTTTCAATATGTAAAAGTAGCTGTACTTGACTGCTATGCTTCAAGGCTCTATCATTGGCTTTTTGCCTCATCATTACGATAATAAATATTTTAAGTAGTTATATAAAGAGAGAATCAATATTTATTGCTTTTAATAGGAAGTCAAAGATTACAAAAAGTTTTATTGTGCCTCCTGGAATTTAAAAAAATACAAATCTTGTTTAAAATTGATTAAGTCTGATAGAATTGCTGGACTGGATGGCCTTAGGTTTATTTCTATAACATTTGTTGTCTTACTTCATCTGTTTACTTTCAAGTCAAATTTTGGATATGATACCTTTTATTATCCAATTCTTGAGACAATTGGTGGAGTATATGGAGTGCAATTTTTTTTTATTATAAGCGGATTCTTGCTTACATACCTGCTGCTGAAGGAGGTTCAACAAAAAGGAGCAATTAATCTAAAAGCTTTTTATTTAAGGAGAGTATTGCGAATCTGGCCAGCGTACTATTTATTAGTAGTAATAGCTTTGCTTTTGGTTTTAAAATTGCCTTTCTTTAGAGTTCCAGGCATTACTGATGCCTACATTTCGAATCATCCGGATAAAAGTAATCTGTTCTATTTATTGTTTCTTCCACATATTGCTCCTTACCAGAACTCAACAGCTCCTTTTGTACACCATACTTATACAATAGGAATAGAAGAGCAGTTTTATCTTTTATGGGGAGCATTGTTCTTCTTCTTTCGAAAACACATAGCATCTATATTCATTTTCATCTTGGTAACTATACTTTTGATGAATATAATACATGAGACATTATTTGAGTATGCATCTGCTAGGGATGGAACTTCGCACTTAATAATTTTAATTAAAAAAGCCCTTTTTTATGTAAAGTATAGTAAAATATCCACTTTCACTATTGGTTCATTATTCGGTTATGCATATTTCAAAGAAAAGAATTGGGTGCAGTATTTCCGACAAAAAGTTGTGCAGGTTTTCGTTTATTTGGTTATCATACTTAGTATTATTTTTAATGTACAGGTTCCTTATTTTCATTATGAATACGTAGGATTATCAATTGCTTGCCTGATATTGATCGCTACTTTTAAGCAAGAAAGCGTTATTAATTATAATAGTCGTTGGCTATCATACTTAGGAAAAATATCATATGGAATTTATTTGTTTCACATTTTTGCAATATTTTTTGCAATCAAACTACTTCAAGATATATTTCAGTTGCCTATAGACAACCTTTGGCAATTGATATTATTATGTTTCTTAACTTTAAGTATATCTGTTTTTTTAGGATGGCTTTCGTATACTTACTTTGAAAAGTTTTTTTTAAAATTGAAGTACCGGTTCAATAATTCCGGAGAAGAGAAAAAGGGAATTGCCTAATTATTTCATTTGTTAAACGCTGTCTTTGGATTTTTAGATGTAGTGTTTATAAATGTACTTTCTTCTAAAAAGCCATATAAACCTAAATATAAGAATACTGGTATAATGGTATTATGAAAGCGATTATGATAATCATCGCATTGTAAAATTATAGCTAAACAAAAAAGGACAACTATTGAATATGACAAAACAGTTATGCTAGTTTTCTTCTTTGCATAATACATAAGCATGTTGAATAAAATAGGCAGGTAAAGAATAAACGAGAAAATCATCAAAGCTGTATTATGAAGAATGCTATAATAATCTCTAGTTAAAAAGAGGAATGCCTGAATTCTTTTTAAAGCTATAGAAAAGAACGCCGATGGATAAGTGGTAATATAAAGAAAGAGCTGAGTTAAAGGAGCTTTATCTTTTATGTATTCTGATATATAAGTTCTGCCTGTAGGTATGTCACAAATTACATAATTGAACTCTGCAGGTTTTAGTATTTGCCAGTCGCTGATATTGCCTAAAACAAGATTTGATACAATAGCTAAAACAATAACGCAAAGTATAAAACCAGCAAATAAATGTGTCCTGTATTTATTATTTACCTTATTTATTAAATAAATAATCCAGCAGGGTAAAAAAAGTATGCCTAGGGGTCTTGAAATAATAACTAACAAAAGCAGTGTAAACTGAATAGCAGCAATTTTTATTGTTATCTTATCATGAAAAATACAATGAGAAAAAAAGAGCAATGCAAAGCTGTAAAACAAGGACTCTGTATACAAATAGAAATTCCAGGTATAAAAAGGAATGCATAACGTTAAAGTTAATGTTGTTATTAGCGCACTAAAGTTTCTAGTCTGAATTTTTGCAAGAGCTTTATAAAAAAAGATGGTGGCAACAAGGCTGATGATTAACTGTATGACGATCGCGCCTGATATTCCGAAACCCATTTTAAGACAAAAAGCAATAACAAGTGTAGTGCTTAAGTAAAAGAAATACCGTAACTCTGGTAAGTGACCTGTTTCTAACAACATTTCGGCCGCACCAATATATTTAAGGCTTTCTAGTATTGGTTTAATACCATTCTGTAAAAACAATATACTTTGAATAAGTATCCAAATAAAAACTATTGCTAAAAGCTGGGTTTTAGAATGTGCGAGCCGATTTAAATATTTATTCATGTAAAGTTTTGGCAGTTAAAGGTGATCTAGAATAACCATGGATTTTTAGTTTGAGTTATTTAAGTAAGTTGCTGCTATTTAACTGCTTTCTTCTTTAATATATACTTCCCAATCAAATCAAACTCCAAATTCACACTGGCATCTTCTTTCAAGTACTGCAGATTGGTATGCTGCCAGGTATACGGAATGATAGCTACCTGGAATGTATCTGCAGTTACATCAAAAGCGGTCAGGCTGATGCCATTCACACAAATAGAACCTTTTTCAATTATCAGCTCGGCAAAGGATGGAGGGAAGGAGAAGGTGATTTCATAACTGCCGTTCGCATTGGTGATCTTTTGGCAGGTACCGGTTGTGTCTACATGCCCCTGTACAAAATGACCGTCCAGACGGCTGCTGGGCAGCAGGCTTCTTTCCAGGTTGACGATGGTCTCTGCCTGCCACTCGCCGAGGTTAGTTTTCTCCAGTGTTTCTTTCACCGCCGTAACCCGGTATCGCTCATTCTGGATTTCCTCCACTGTCAGGCAAACGCCGTTATGGGCTATACTTTGATCTACTTTTAACTCGTGGGAGAGGGGCGATTGTATCCAAAAGGTTTGATTGCTGCCGCTGGTCCGTACCTCTTTTATGGTTCCAAGGGCTTCTATAATGCCGGTAAACATGGGCGCTAATTTCGGATTTTTACATTTTATTTTGGATTTAAATAAAAATGCCCCTTATCTTTGCCGTCCGAAAACAATTAAAGGGGGTATAACCGTATGTTAATTATCGATTCAAAAGATTGCGAAAATATAGATAAGGCTTTAAAAAAGTATAAAAAGAAGTTCGAGAAAGCCAAGATCTTATTGCAATTGCGTGAAAGACAGTCTTTTACCAAGCCTTCTGTACGCCGCAGAAACCAGGTGCTGAAAGCTGTGTACAAGCAACAGATCGCCAGCGGTAAAATCGAGGATTAATCCCTCTTACCAAAAATATAAATAGCTGCAAAGTTTTGATACCTTGCAGCTATTGTTGTTTATGCAAACTGCTCATCCTGTTATCCAGCCGTTTTTAGACTACCTGAAGTTTGAAAAACGGTTTTCCCCGCATACCCTGCTTTCTTATCAGACGGACCTGACCTCTTTTTTTGACTATGTGGTCATGCAATACGGGCCTACACCGGTTGCTCAAATAACCCATCTGTACATCCGCAGCTGGCTGGCCTCACTCAAAGACGAGGGAATGACCGCCAAAAGCATCAATCGTAAAATCTCTACCCTGCGGTCGTTTTTTAAGCATGCCATCAAAACCGGTGTCATTGAGCAAACGCCCATGACACGGATCATAGCTCCCAAAAATGAAAAGCGCCTGCCGCAATTTGTGACCGATAAAGATATGGCTACCTTATTGACGCATGTAGAGTTTGCCGACGACTGGAAAGGAAAAACCGAAAGGCTGTTGATTCTTTTATTTTACCATACCGGCATGCGGCTGAGCGAGGTGATCGGCTTAAGGGAGGCGGGCATTAACTTTTCTGGCTATTCTATAAAGGTTTTAGGAAAAGGCAACAAAGAGC
>JAEWAC010000450.1 GCA_023391895.1 Bacteroidota bacterium | reverse complement strand
GCCCTGGGCAGCCTGGTAACAACTACGGCCAGCAAAGCCAGCGATGCGGTGAGCCGGGGCAACCAAAAAGTGTTTGAAGAAATAGGGCGGGCCTTTGCTCTTTTTATGGCTACCTGTTCAGGCGATGCCACTTTTTCAAAAACCCATATAGACGACTTTTGCAACCAGTTGCAGCCGGGGCCGCCGCCCGGCGGGCAGGCGTACCTGCGGCAGGCATTTAGGGCTTATTACGAATCTTTTTTCCAGCCGGATGCCAGGCGGCGGGCCGAGCTGCAATGGCTGGCCAACCTGCTGACCGGCTATCATGAACAACAGCGGCTGCAGCCGGAAATTGCCGAAGCGCTCCAGGCGGCGGTTGTGGATCCAGAGCAGGTAAAAAACCGCCTGCTGCTCCTGCTGTTTCCTCCCACCGATGTCCTGAGCCGGGGGCGCTGGTTTTTTCAACGGCTTTTTCAGCAAACCTCTTTGCTGGATGAAGCCGTGGCCACACTGGTGCTGCGGGCCCAACAGCACTTGCGCCGGATACTCACCGCCCACCTGATGACGCTGACCCTGCCGCCTGACCAGCGCTTGCTACTGGGGCACGACCTGCCGCTTTCTTTTCCCGAACCCCTGAAAGCAATAACCCATCCCGGCCTGCTGGCCTTGCTGGCTCAGATTGACCCTACACCAGACAGCCTGCGCCAGAGTGGTGCCACCGACTGGGCCAACCTGCCGGAGCGCATGCACTTTATCACCGACCTGTTTCGCTGCTACCACCTGTCAGCAGATTTGTTTCAGCCACCATTTACAGAAAGGCAGGCGGCCACCTTGAAGGCGGATGTGGTGCCGGAGGGCAGGTTGTAATACCTATAGGTTTTTGAAAAAGTGGCCGGCCGGTTGTCATAACCCGCGTTTTTCATTTTTGCGGCATTGAAGTTTTTTGATCTTGGGGTCTGAGGCCCGCAAATACTACCCGGTAAAAGCAGCTGGAAATGGTTAAGAAGGGAAAAGGTTATTTGTGGCACCGTTTTTTCGGGATTTTTTACGTGAGAAACTTAAAACCACATATATGAAGGACAAAAATCAAGACCGCAATAAAGGCGGACAGGGTAACCGCGATACCAATATTGGTAATAAGCAACGCACCACCCAAACCGGCGGTCAGAATGCCGGTGGCCAGAACCGCGACCAGCGAGGAGATGAGTTCAGTGAAGACCTGCGTAAGTCCGGCAACCGCAAAAGCCGGAGCGACGAAGGCGGGCGTTAATGGCGGTTGTTTTGCAATAAACTATAAGCCCGGTGCCTAGCACCGGGCTTATAGTTTAGGACCTGCTGTTTGGATTGGAATGTTCTCCGGTAACGGCCATTAATTGCTTTGGGCGGAGATCATTCCCTGTCAGGTGCGGTACTTTTATAACCACAATGTTGCTTGATGCCTGCAGTGTCAGTACATGGACTTTTGAAAGGCTTGCTGGCACCGGCATTGGTCCGCGCTTTCGGCAACTTTTTTATAACAGGTAGTAAGGAAAAGCCCGGACTACGGCCCGGGCTTTGCGCAAAGTGGCAGGCAGTGGTTAGCCTAGCAATTCCACCGTTTTATTATTGTTGGTCGGGTTGTCGTCTGTCTTGTTTTCTTTTCCCAAATAATCGGGTAAGTTCATGCCCGCCATATCAAAAATGTCTTTCAACGGGGGCACAGCCTTGTAAAGTCCGGAAACAAAGTTGGCGGTAGAATTCTTGCCTTCGCCATTGGCGCCATTTTCCCAAACCGTAACCTTGTCGATCTTGATGTTTTTGATGGCGTCGGTTTGCATTTTTACCAGTTCGGGCAGCTTGTCGGAGATCAGCAGCAGCACGGCGTCTTTGGGGTTATTGCCGGCCGCTTTTACAATGCGGTCCAGACCCTCGGCCTGCTTGGTCAGGATCTCGTACATACCGCGGGCTTCGGCTTCCAGTTTGGCAAAAATGGCATCGGCCTCTCCTTTGGCCCGCTCGCGGATGCGTTCGGCTTCGGCCTGCGCTTCAATAATGGCTTTTTGCTTTTCAATTTCGGCCGTTACCACAATGTTGGCGTTCTGCGAAGCTCTTTCTTTTTCGGCGCGGGCTTCTTCGGCCTTGCGTTCGGCTATGTAGGCTTCTTCCGAGGCTTTGGCGGCCTGCACTTTTTCGGCGGCTATGGCACGTCTGAAGGCTTCCGCTTCCCGCTCCCGGCGTTCTGCATCAGAGGAGGCAATCTGTATCTTGGACTGGTTTTCGCCCTGTACGGCAATGGCATTGGCTTCGGCGGTTTTGATACGCGTATCCCGTTCGGCTTCTACCTTGCCAATCTGCTCGTCGCGTTTGGCCGCGGCAATGATCACTTCTTTGTCTTTTAGCGCCAGGGCGATCTGCGAGTCGCGGTCGCGCTGAGTTTCGGCAATCTTTACGTCCCGGTCTTTCTGGGTTTGCTGAATGCTGATGTCTTTTTCCCTTTCCGCTTCCGCTTTACCCGTTTCACCTACTTTGTCCTGCTCGGCTACGCTTTTCTTGGCTTCGTTGATGGCTTTGGCAGCAGCTTCTTTACCCAGAGCCTCAATGTAGCCGCTTTCATCTTTAATGTCGGTAATATTTACGTTGATCAGTTTCAAACCAATCTTTTTCAGTTCGGCCTCCACGTTCGACGCCACGTTGGTTAAAAACTTGTCGCGGTTGTTGTTGATTTCTTCTATATCCATCATGGCCACCACCAGTCGCATCTGGCCCAGGATAATGTCGTTGGCCAGTGCATGAATGTCCTGCGGCTTTAAACCCAGCAGGCGCTCGGCGGCATTTTCCATCACCCCCGGCTCGGTAGAAATACCCACCGTAAACTTGGAGGGCACATCCACCCGGATGTTTTGCTTGCTGAGAGCTTTGGTGAGGTTTACCTCAATAGACATGGGAGTCAGGTCCAGAAAGGAGTAGTCCTGGATTACCGGCCAGATAAAGGCGGCACCGCCATGGATACAGCGGGCACTTAAATTGCCCTCCGTGCCCTTGCCTACTTTACCATACACCACCAGGATTTTGTCGGACGGACAACGCTTGTACCGGCTGAACATGGACAGCACCAGTATAAAAACAAATACAATAGCAACCGCTATTACAAGAAGCAAATAACCAGTCATGAATTACGGATTTTAAAAAGTTTATGCAATCAGATGTGAGGTGACCAATAGAATGCGTTCGTTCAGGGTATTGACCACCCGGATGGGTTTGCCGGTGGCAATATCTTCGGCATCGTCGGTCATGGCTTCCAGTTCCATCAGGCGGCCCTGCACCTGTATCTGTACCTTGCCCATGCCGCTGCGCCGGGCCGGAATGCGCAAATAGGTTTCGCCTACCTGGCTGACGGCGTTTTTCATTTGCAGGGTACCGCTTTGGCGCAGGCGGCCCGCCCTGCTCATTAAAAAATAAAGGAGAGCTACCATCAGCAGGCCGGACGAAACTGCAATTACAATCACCCAGGTGTTGGAAAGGCCGCCGTGGTAAGCCGCCAGCCCCGACCAGCCAAACAAGGTAAAAAAGGCAATCATGTTGCGGACGGTAAAAAAACCGGTGGCATCCGGGTGACCATCATCACCAAAGGCATCAATATCGCCATCGCTGCCGCCAATAAAAAAGGAAATAACCGTCTGGATCAAAAACAGGAGGGAAAACAAGAGGGCTATACACCAAAGTATAAGCTCAAAACCTTTCAGGTGGAGCAGCCATTCGAAAAGCTCACGGATCATTTGCAGTTGTTTTGGTGTTTCGAAGATAATAGATTTCGGATTGATTCCTAATTATTTAGGCGGAAAGATTGGGCTCTTTTAAAAACCCATAGGCGGCAAGTCATCCCTTAAGCCGCCAGCCGTTTGGTGGCCGTGTACCGGTGCTTTTTCAAGGCAGAAAAGCCAGAGGTCATGCTATTCTTTCCATATACAAAATGCTTGCAGTCCTGTATCTTTACTGAGCCCAGTTCAATCAGAACGCTTTTTATTTCCCCATTAAATTTACCTGAAGAAGATGAAGAAGGACGTCGTTTTACGGAATAATGTTAAATCTATTGGAAAGGGTAAGCAGCCCATGATGCTGGCCCACGGCTTTGGCTGCGACCAGAATATGTGGCGCTTTATAACCCCGGCTTTTGAAGAAGACTACCGAATCATCCTGTTTGATTATGTAGGCGCCGGAAAATCAGACATCAGCAGCTATAACCCGGAGCGTTACAGCTCGCTGCAGGGCTATGCCCAGGATGTGCTGGATATTTGCGACGCCCTGGACTTAAGCAACGTTGTTTTTGTGGGCCATTCCGTCAGCAGCATGATTGGCTTGCTGGCCGCCCTGGAAAAGCCGGAATATTTCAGCGAACTGATTATGGTAGGACCTTCGCCCTGTTACATCAATAGTGACGGTTATGTAGGCGGTTTTGAACGCAGCGATATTGAAGGCCTGCTGGAAACCATGGAGAAAAACTATATCGGTTGGGCCAACTTCCTGGCCCCTAAAATTATGGGCAATGACGAACGTCCCCAGCTGGGGCAGGAGCTGACCGAGAGTTTTTGCAGTACCGATCCGGTTATTGCCAATGAGTTTGCCCGGGCTACCTTTTTTTCCGACAACCGGCACGACCTGGTCAAGCTGCAGACGCCTGCTTTGATCCTGCAGTGTTCCGACGATATTATTGCACCTCTGGAAGTGGGGCATTACCTGCACCAGCAGCTGTCCAACAGTACCTTAAAGATCATGCAGGCCAAAGGGCACTGCCCGCATATGAGCGAACCTGAAGAAACCATCCGGCTGATGAAAGAATACCTGAGTGTAAATGCATGACAACCGCTTTTTTTGACCAGGCACCTTGTGGCTTTTTTGCTTTTAGGGAAGACGGCACCCTGCACACGGTGAATGAAACGCTGTGTGCCTTGCTGGGCTATGGGCGGGAAGAACTGGAAGGGAAAAACGTGGAAACCCTTTTCACCCTGCCAACCCGCATTTTTTACCAAACCCATTTTTTCCCGCTGGTTAAAATGCAGGGCCGGGCCGATGAAATTTTTCTGTCGCTGCAAACCAAAGAAAAGCAGCACCTGCCGGTATTGCTCAATGCCCAAAGGACAACCGTAGATAACAGCACTTATATTTCCTGTGCCTTTATTGTGGTGCACCACCGCAAGAAGTTTGAAGAGGAACTGATTGCCGCCCGCAAAGCTGCCGAAACCGCCCTGCGGGAAAACTCGGATCTGGTAAAGGTCCAAAGTGAGCTGCAGCGCCATGCCGAACAGTTGGACATCCAAATGCAGGTGGCCAACAGGCAAAACCACGAGCTGAAACAACTGAACCGGGTGGTAACCCACGACCTGCGCGAGCCGCTGCGCAAGATGCTGGTGTACACAGAAAGGTTGCAGTCCAACCTGCCGTCACCCATGGCTTCGGAAAACCTGTATGGGGATTTTAAAAAGTTGGCAAAGGCCGCTGCGCAAATGCAGGCCATGGTTTCGGGCCTTCAGCAATACATGTGGCTGGATGATGCAGCCGGTACGTTCCGGAAGGTAGACCTGAATGGGGTTTTAAAGAAGGTGCTGGAAAAGCTGCAACAGGAGTGGGGTCCGGACCAGTGGACGCTGCGGGCCGATCACCTGCCCGCGCTGGAGGCAGACCCTAAACAGATGGAACTGCTGCTGTACCACATACTGGCCAATGCGGTGAAGTTTAAAAAAGGGGAGAAAGCCAGCATCACCATTACGGCCATTACCATTCAGCGCAACCGGTTTGTGGCCGTGGAAGACCGCTATAAATATGAGGACTTTTTAAAGCTCACCATCCGCGACGAAGGCATGGGCTTTGACCCAGCCTTCCGGCAGGATGTATTTGAACTGTTCAAGCGGATGCACTATGCAGAGGGAAAGGGATTGGGGCTGGCTTTATGTAAAAAGATCGTGGATAACCATGGCGGCATCATTACTGCCAACAGCAGGATCCATGAATATACGGCCATCACCGTTATCCTGCCCCTGGTGCCGGCTCCAAAACAGTCATGACGGTTGCTTTTAACATGTCATCTGGTTGCGGTGGAGGAGAACTGATTACCTTTGGCCTGTTCACCCTTTGTTTATCAATACGAGGCATATGGAGCAAATCCAGGTTCGATCCCTTTTGGTTATAGATGATGACCGTGATGATTTTGATATTGTAGCAGATGCTGTAAACACAATTGACCCCCGCATTGCTGTTTATTATCTGGACCGCTGTGAGGACAGCGGCCGGTTGAAGGACCAGCCGTTTGACCTGGTGCTGCTGGACATCAATATGCCGCAGCATGATGGTTTTGCCTGGCTTAAAGGCATCCGGCATAGCAGCTATAAAGACCTGCCCATTGTGATGTATACCAACTCCGCCAACCCCGCCCACATTGAGCAGGCTTACGAAGAAGGCGCCAACCTTTACTTTACCAAGCCCGAAAGCTATACCGGTTTGATAAAAGGTTTAAAAAAGCTATTATCTATGGATTGGACTCAACCTTTTTCCATTACCCAACTGTACCGGCAGCAGGGACAATATGCCACTTTTCAGGCGGAGTAGCTGGCCTAATAACTGCGGCTTTGCTGTGGGTCTTAACCCGTGACGCGTAGAATATTGGCTCTTGTTGTATCTCAGTCTTTCAGCAAGGTGCAGGGGTTTGCAAAGGCCGATTTTTAAAAGATAATTTTTCTCTCAAAGCCTATACACGCTGCAACAGCTGGCAGTGTCAGCCACAAGGCCAATTGTAAAGCCGTTTGGTTTTATGTGTAATGGCTGGTACCCTGATTGCTGCTGCAAAAGTGGTCAGTCTGCTGCTCTTGCCGCTACCACCTTTTCTTTACCATGCCTTTGTACAAGCTGCGCAGGCCCTGGTTGAAGGCGGTGGTTACTACCGATGTATGGGTTTCGTTGACAAAAATTCTTTCTTCTACTTCCAGTCCGCTGTACTGATGGTCACGCATGGCTTGTACCAGCCGTTTCATGGGATTGATCATATATTCACCTTCCTGGTCGCCCACCGATATAAACACTTTGGCGGGAATGGCTCTATGGCCTGCTTCATAAAAAGCCTGTTCTTCCTGCAGTATTTCTTCCCGGTCCCAGGGCATGGAGATACTGCTCAGTAAATACCGGTTGAACAATTGGGGTTCATGAAAAAGAACATAGGCTCCAAACAGGGCACCCAGGGAATGACCGGCAATAGCCTTGTCGGCAGTGGTTTTGTAGGCCTTCTCTATCAGTGGCATGATCTCTTTTTTCAGTGTTTTTAAAAAGGCTGCAGCACCACCCGAGGTGATGGGCACCTTCAGTTCTTTTGTCAGCATGGTATCGTAAGAAAGATCCTGGGTAGGGGTATAATCCAAAGAGCGGGAACCCATGGTTTTCATGATTTCGTCAACGGGGTAGCCAATGCCAACCACAATCATTTCCGGCACTTCTTCGCCTACTACAAAAAAGTCGTGCATGGATTGTACCAGCGGAAAAAAAGGATTACCATCCAAAACGTAAAGCACCCGGTAACGGGCCGTGTCTTTAGCCGAATAGGAGGCCGGGATGGAAACAAACAGGCGGTAGTACTGGCCGTTTTGTTGGGAGTGCAGGTTGTGTATACGCGTTCGATGAAGGGCTACCGGTTGAGCTGAGGATTGTGCATAGCCTTTTAAAGAAAAGAAAACGGCAATAAAGATTAACAACAGAACGCTGCGGCGCTGCAGGGGGGCGACAGGTGTGGTAAGCATTGGTGTGGGTATATATATGAAAATACCTGCAGAAACAGTTCCGGTAAAACAACAGCTGCATCAACCGTTATAAATGGGGTTTGAAATGTAGGTGGTAGTCGTATGATGCAACTGAAGTTGGAGTAGCGCCGGCCGTGATGCCTGGACGGATGCAATAAAGAATCTGCTGCTTTTATAATGTTTAAAAGGCTATTGATGCAAATAACTTCTGATTAGGTCATCTATCGGGTCCAGCCCTTTTTGTTCTGCCGGATTAAAGGGTATCACGATGATATGCGAAAGGTCTTGCCGTGCTTTAAAACGTTCCATTTCCAGTGGCACATCATCGCTACGGTAAATGGCATTTACGGCATGGTGCCATCCACCGTTGTAGGGAGTGCTGTTGGAGAGGCAAATAATGGCCTGCGCCGGTAGCAGGGCCAGGTGGTGATCTTTGGTATAGAGGGTGCCGTGGTACGTGTTCCCGCTTTGGCCTACCAGCGTCACCTCCTGCTCCATACGGCCGGCGGCGGTAACGGGGGATGGTGTAACGGTTGTTTCATTTGCCGGCTCCTCGCTGGGGACAAAATCCTGCACTTCGGCGCTAAAGTCGGTACGCGCCAGTGCAATTTCATCGTCCGCAAAAAAGCCTCTCATGGTTTTATCCCTCACTTCCACATTGGGCACACGGGTAAGCGTCAAAAAATTCCAGACATCGGCCGCGTTGGGAAATACCAGTTGCACCTGTTTCATATAAAAAATTATTGATCTTATAAGTTACACAATTCAGACCACATGTCCTTGTGCGTTGTCGCTTTTGGCTATGGGTTTTTTAAGAAGTTTGAAGCCTGCTCTTAATCGGCCGGTCCTGCAGGGGCTTGCTGATATTGTAGGGCCGTATGGCTGATGCAGTAACGTAGGCCGGTGGGTGTATGCTTATGCGTAAACAGGTGACCTAAATGCAGCCCGCAGTGGTGGCACAGCAACTGTATTCTTTTTCTGCCATAGGTGTCCAGGGGCTTCTTTTTTACCTGGTTGCCCAGGTGCAGCCAGAAAGAAGGAAAACCGCAGCCGGCCTCCAACTTTTTAGCGGATTCAAACAAGGCACTGCCGCAGCGGGCACAGGTGTAGGTGCCGGTGGCCAGGTTGTTTCCGGAAATTATAGCAGGCTTTTCGTTCAGCACAAAATGGGTATTTTACCGATAGTGCTTTCAAACATAATGCCGGCGGCGCCTGAAAAAAGGGTGGCGGGAAGAAAGTCTTTCAAAACCCCATATCGCTTCAGCTTTATAGCAGCTGGTTACGGGCTCTCCTGTTACCTGTTGATTCATCACTCTTTTTTGGTCCCGGTTGTAACTTTTAGGCCTGCTTATGCGTATTACCTTCTACACCTTAATAACTATTTATGAAAAAACTCTTTTCCCTGTTGCTGTTAAGCCTTGTTACAACGGTTGTAATGGCCCAGCAAACCATTGTGTACGATAACAACGTCGAGCCCAGAAGCGTCGCGCCTTTTCATGCCGTCCGGGTATCGCACGGCATTGAGGTTTTGATGAAGCAGGGCGATGAAGAAGGCGTTGCCATCAGTGCGGCCACTAACGAACAGCGCAATGCCGTAAAGACCGAAGTGGTGAATGGAGAGCTGCGCATTTACATTGAGCAGCGTATGGAAAAATGGTGGCAGCAACTCCGCAAAAACGGCGTAAAGGTAAAAGCCTATGTATCGTTCAAAAACCTGGATCGGTTTGATGGTTCGTCCGGATCCAAAACCACCATTGACGGAGGGCTTAAAGGGGAAAAACTTTCTATTAACCTTTCTTCCGGCGCCCATTTAAACGGCGCGGTTACGGCAACGGTCCTGGATGTGGACCAAAGCAGCGGGGCCAAAAGCTCTGTTGAAGGCCGTGTGCAGGACCTGGCCATTACGGTGAGCAGCGGGGCCAAGTTTAACGGTTACGACCTGTCAGCGGACAAGGTAAAAGCCAACGCCAGCAGTGGCGGCAAAATGGAATTGTCCGTAGCCCGGGAAATGAATGCCAACGCCAGCAGTGGCGGCGCTATCAACTACAAAGGCGAAGGCTCCGTGAGCAATGTGTCTACCAGCAGTGGCGGCAAGGTAAGAAGAGGCAGTTGATGCTTTTGCTCCACGGGTGGTATCCGCATTGATTGGCCCGGTGCCTATCTATTATTAGGAACATGATTGGCCTAAAGCACTGACGCTCCTATATTTTTTTTACAGCCGTTGGCTCCGGGCCGGCGGCTTTTTTCTATGTGATGGCAGGGTGTTGCCCGGCTCGGGTATATGGGTTTTTAAAAGACTTTGTCAGGGCCGCCAGGATGAAGATGGTTAATTAAAAACACAGTTCAACCAGAGACTCTCATTAAATTCTAAGCGGTTGTTTTAAGGAAATTTTCCTTTCGTTAGCGTTTACTCAAAACAGGTACTGCTAACAGGCCGGCCGAAACAGGTGCCTGTAACTACCATCCGACGACAATATGGAATCGATTATCAATTCGGTCAATAACATCATCTGGAGCAATGCGCTCATTCTTCTTTGCATCGGTGCCGGCATTTATTTTTCCATTGTTACCCGTTTTTTGCAGGTACGGTATTTTTGAAATGCTGTGCCTGATGCTGAAAGGCCAGTCGTCGGACAAAGGCGTCAGTTCGTTTCAGGCTTTTTCCATGGCCATTGCGGGCCGGGTGGGTACGGGCAATATTGCCGGGGTGGCCGCGGCTATTGCCATGGGCGGACCGGGTGCCGTTTTCTGGATGTGGATCATGGCTTTTTTAGGCAGCGCTTCCGCATTTATCGAATCGGTGCTGGCGCAAGTGTATAAAGAAGTAAAAGACGGGCAGTACCGCGGCAGTCCTGCTTTTTATATTGAAAAGGGTTGGGTATGAAGTGGTATGCCGTGTTGTTTGCCGTGGCCACCATCGTCAGCACCGCTTTGTTTTTGCCGGGTGTGCAAAGCAACAGCATTGTCTCGGGCATGAAGAACGCCTTTGAAATACCGGCGGCCGTTACCGGCGGCGGCATCACCTTGCTGCTGGCCCTGATCATTTTTGGCGGCGTTAAACGCATTGGCAAAGTGGCCGAGCTGGTGGTGCCTTTTATGGCAGCGGCTTATATCCTCATGGCGGTGGTCATTATTGTCATGAACCTGGGCCGGGTGCCGGAAACCCTCAGCCTGATCATCCGGTCGGCCTTTGACCTGGAGTCGGCTTTTGCGGGTGTGTTTGGCATGGCTGTTTCCTGGGGCGTTAAAAGGGGCATTTATTCCAACGAGGCGGGACAGGGCACCGCGCCCCATGCGGCAGCAGCGGCCGAAACCAGTCACCCGGTCAAGCAGGGCCTGGTGCAGGCGTTTTCGGTTTATGTAGATACGCTGTTTGTGTGTACGGCTACGGCCTTTATGATCCTGTTTACCGGGCAGTACAACGTGGTCAATCCTGCCGGCGGCTTCCTGGTGGAAAACATGCCGGGCGTATTCATTGGGCCGGAATATACCCAGCGGGCTATTGATGCACATTTCCCTTCTATGGATGGTTCTTTTGTAGCCATTGCCTTGTTCTTTTTGCCTTTACCACGCTGATG
Source organism: Bacteroidota bacterium (assembly GCA_023391895.1). Lineage (GTDB taxonomy): Bacteria > Bacteroidota > Bacteroidia > Chitinophagales > Chitinophagaceae > Flavisolibacter. Next base: position 9,093 of record JAEWAC010000450.1, on the reverse strand, counting down.
GCGTACTATTATATAGCCGAAACCAATTTGAGCTACCTCAACAAACGCGGCCTGCAACCCTGGAAGCTGTGGACCCTGCGGGTGTGCATGCTGCTGGCGGTGTTTTACGGCTCTGTAAAAACGGCCGAAGTAGCCTGGATGCTGGGTGACATTGGGGTGGGCATGATGGCCTAGCTGAATATCATTGCTATATTTTTATTGCGCAAACCGGCCCTGAAGGCCCTCAAAGATTACCAGGCCCAGCGAAAACAGGGTTTGGATCCGCAGTTTGATGCGCAAAAGTTGGGTATTGCCCATGCGGAGGAGTGGAGTGCACCGGCCGCTGTAAATAAACCGGTTCAAAAAGTGGAGGCAGAATATTAATCTTTTATAAGGACTTTAAAAAAAATGCCTGATACCAAAACCTTACGGCGCCAACCGTAAGGTTTTTTTATGGCAAAAGCACATGGCCCCAATGCCGGGCTGCAGGGCTTTTATTGAAACAGTCTTTCCAGCTTTTTACGGGCAAAGCTCAGGGCCGCCACCGGCGATTCAAAAAGCTTGGTTTCCCCATCTTCGTCCTTTACCACTTCGCCATTGATAGAATGGGCGTTGGGCTCCTCCAGATAATAGGTAGCTGTAAAATACTCGGTGGGTATAATATTGTGGTTTTCGCGTGGCACCCGGTAGGGATCTACTTTCAACCAAACCTCTTTACCGTTGATGGACTGCTTTTCTATCATATAGCGTTTTAGGCATTCCTACAAAGTTGAGGCCATGATTGGCATTGAACCCCTAGCCGGCCGCTCTGGTCAACTGCACTGAAAACCTAATAAAGCTGTTGTGCTTCATCCTGCAATAGTTGCCGGCTGTAAACCCACCCTGTGACCAGGCCGGCCATCAGTCCGCCTATATGGGCGCTGTTGTCAATGCCTTCTGACACAAAGCCCATCACCAGGCTGTAGCCGGCGGTACCGGCCAGCAGGATCAGCAGCAGCTTGTTGAAAGCGGCATCAAATACTTTGCAGATGATGAGCGACAATAAGATGCCGTACAAGCCAAAAATGGCTCCGGAGGCGCCTACTACAGCCACCGGCTGGTCGTGCCACCACAGGCTCACGAGGGCGGCCGCTATACCGGTAAGCAGGTAGCCGGTGAAAAATCGTTTGGTGCCAATGGTGCTTTCCAGAAACAGGCCCGCCAGGTACAGGCTGACCATATTCATCACCAGGTGCATCACGCCGCCGTGCAGGAACATGCTGGTAAGCAGGCGCCACCACTGGCCTTGCTGCAGCAGCGGCTCGTAAAGCGCACCACAGGCAATTAGGTCGCGGCTGTAAAAGTGCAGAAAACCCAGGCCGGCCAGCACCAGTACCGCAAATACAATAATGTTCACCAGCACCAGCAGGGGCGTGGCAGTAAAACCGGCTTCTGGTTTAAAAACCTTTACAACCCCATATAATTCTTTGGACAGGTGGCTTTTGCGGTTGGTGGCAAAACGACGGGCTTTGTCCACCTGTAAAGCCGGCAGCAAAATCATGATCCACCAAAGCACCAGTCCTATGCCCAGCCACAGCAAAGCGTTATTCAGCTTATTGCCATTGCGCTGGTCAAAGGGGGGGGTCATGGGCTTTAAAATCACAACCGGTGCGCCGGGTTGATACAGCTTACTTTTTTTTGCTGCCGCTGTCAGGTGATCCCTGGCTTCGGTATTGGGCATTCTTTCCAGGTACGCAAACCGGATGGTCACTTTTTCAAACTGCTCAAAACTTTGTTGCCAGAAGCTATTCCACCGGTCTTTCCGTTCGGCATCCGAAATCTTGCTGGAAATCTGCTGGTGGTAGTGGGTGGAGAGAAAAGCCGGCGACGAAGACAGCGTGTCGTGCACATGACCAGCAAAAGGCATGGCAATATAAATGTCCATATTCAGGTACTGGTTGTTTTTGCCGCTATACGACATGGCAGGTTCTACGCCTATATAGCTTTTGTGCAGTACATAAGAGCCGGGCTGGTAGTATCTGGTAGCCGGCGCTTGCCGGATCTCTGTAATGGAATTCAGTTTCGTGAGCTTGCCGGAGGCGGTGTCCAGGTAATGAAGAAAGATAATGGTGGGCACACAAAGAACCGCCGCACTTACCAAGTAGTACAAGGTTCTTATTTTGCCGTCATTCTTATCCAGTTGCAACAAAAGCACCCTGGGCCGAATAAAAAGAAAAACGCACAAAGCGGCCAGTGCCATGGGCACCCACATTTGCACCAGGTCTTCTTTCAGGCCCGTAACCTGCAGCCTTATGTATAGCAGCCAATACAGGAAGCTGTACCCTGTCATAAATGCCAGCGTCAGCCATAGCTGCGGCAGCCAAACCAGTTTAGTTTTGGTCAGTAAATGTTTCATAAGCGTACGAGGGTGTGAATATAACGTTCTGAAAATTTTTTACACAATCACCCATTGGCTTCTTCAAAAAAATGGAGGTTGCATTTTGGCGGCAGGTGCTTTTGTATGATGCTTACCATCTATCTGTTCGACAGGAAGCAAGCGGTTGCAGTGCTGCTCTGCATTGACTCGTGACCATTAATTTATTTTACTACGCTCTAAAATGTCTGTACTTTCGTTTTCTGTTTCTTTCCTGTATTCGCACTGCTGCTAAAACTGCCCCTTTGCCCCTCCCTTTGTAAGCGCCCCTTAACTCAAAAAAAACCAACATATGGCAACTGAAACCACGCTGTCAAAACCTGCCCCTGCAAGTGTGCAACAGCCCGATCCTTCCGCTATCATGCAGGTAGGAACCGGTTTTTGGGCTTCCAAAACTTTGCTTGCGGCCGTCAAATTAGGCCTCTTTACTTACCTGGATGATAAAAAAGCCTCCGCCGAAGACATTCGCCAGGAACTGGGCCTGCACCCGCGCAGCCTCTTCGACTTTTTGGATACGCTGGTGGCCCTGGGCTTTCTGCAACGCGAAGGCCTGCGCGAGCAAGCGCTGTACAGCAATACGGCCGACACCGCTGCTTTTCTGAACCGCGCCAAACCCACCTATATCGGCGGTCTGCTGGAAATGTGCAACGACCGGCTGTACAAGTTTTGGGGCGACCTGGAAGAAGGACTGAAAACCGGCGAACCGCAAAACGAAGTCAAGCACACGGGGCGCAACCCTTTTGAGGCCTTTTACGAAAATAACGACCGGCTGATGCAGTTTATGGAAGCCATGGCCGGTATACAAATGGGCGCCTTTATTGCCTTTGCCCGCCAGTTCAACTTTAAGCCGTACCGCACCCTGTGCGACATGGGCGGAGCCACCGGTGCTTTGTCCATCCAGGTGGCGCTCAACAATCCGCATATGCAGTGCATCACCTTTGACCTGCCGGCGGTGGAGCAGGTGGCCAGAAAATGGATTGAAATGTTTGACGTGGCCGACCGGGTGCACATTCAGAATGGCGATTTCTTTACCGATCCTTTTCCCAGGGCCGATGTAATTACCATGGGCAACATCCTGCACGACTGGGGCTATGCCGACAAACTCAGACTGGCCCGAAGTGCCTTTGAGGCCCTGCCCGAAGGTGGCGCCTTTGTCGTGATCGAAAGCATTATTGACGACGAGCGCCGGCAAAATGCCTTTGGCTTGCTGATGTCGTTAAACATGCTGATTGAAACCCACGAGGGCTATGATTTTACCTTCCACGATTTTCAGGAGCTAGGCCGGCAGGCCGGTTTCAGCCGGTTTGAGCTGCTGCCACTGGCCGGACCGACCAGTGCTGCCATTGCGTACAAATAATTTTCGCGTGTTCAAGATCTGCCCGTGTCGTCACTACCAAAGCTAGTCATCCAGGAGGCACGGGCTTTATTCCCTCGTTCTTTTTTCTATTCAATACACCGCACAGACCGGCTGCATCAGGTAAGGGGTTTCGAAAAAGTAGCTTCCTGAAAGGTAATGGTAAACGACTGCAGGGGCCCGTCATATTCAAGCCGGCAATGCCGCAATACTTCCACGCCGATAATAACGGATGCCGGATAGTTGGGGTCGAGGAGGGTGCCGGCCCTGATGCCTTCCATGATAGCGCCGTTGTCCCGGCTGCCGTTTTCAAAGCCCAGGTCCATGAGGTATTCTTTCAGGGGCATTCTGCCAAAAATGGGATGCCGGTAATCGGCTATTCTTAATTCCTCCAGCTGCAGTTGCTGCGCCAGTTCTTCGCGGATCATACAATGGGCGGCACCGGTATCAATAATGGCTTTGGCCGTAAGCGACAGCTGTTGCTTTTGGTTCAGCACCCGGAGGTCCAGGTAAGGAAATCCGTATTCGTCAAAACCACCTTTTATGGTCCGCTCCATGCCTGCGCTTTTTCAAATTTAAAAAAGAGATGGGGAAATAAAAGAATGCTTTTCATTTCCCATATGCTAAAAACCAAATGACGGCCTGGTGCGTGTCATGTCGCCTGCCCCTGCAAAAAGGAGATGGGGTAAATAATGAGGTGTAGACGAGTGAATGGGATCAGAAATGCAGTATGGGGTTTTGAAGAAGATACTTTTTTGCAGATGGATAAAATAAAAGCAAGAGCCATCCCGCGCAGTAAGTCAGCAACAAAAACAGCGAAGCATTTTATTGGAACGATTTTTTTATAAGGTTAAGAGGCAACGGTTAAAGATTCGCTACCCGGACTTTTTTGTTGCAGGAATAACACCTTAAAAAAACCATTGAACTCACGTTTAAATTACAAGTCATGACAAACGCTGCACTGCAAGGTAAAAAAACCAAGAAAGTACTCATTATTGAAGACGAAGGCGACATGTGCTTATTGTTGAACATTTTACTCAACGGAGATGAGCTGGAGCTGGATCATGTTAAACAACTATCGGCTGCCGAGGAATACCTCCAACAGGAACAACCCTCTGTTATTATACTGGACAACAAGCTGCCCGACGGCTTCGGCATTGATTTCATTACGTACCTCAAAAAAAATTACCCGGCTATAAAAATCATCATGATCTCCGGTTTTGACGGGGCGGCCAAAGACGTGGCCCTGGAAAACGGTGCCGATGCGTTTTTGGAAAAGCCATTCTCCCGGGACCAGTTGTACCAGACCATTACAACCCTGGTGGGTTAAAAAAGACACGAAGAATGGCAGGCAAACGCCGGTCCGGAGGGGCCGGCGTTTGCCTTTTAGGGGTGTGCCGAATGCCTCCTAAAATCCCCTTTGGCGTAAACTTGCTACCTTCGGCCGTTTACAAACAACTATGGAAACAAAAGACTGTAACGGCAATGTGCTGCAGGATGGCGATGCGGTGCACATCATTAAAACCCTGAAAGTAAAAGGTGCCAGCATGGACCTGAAAATGGGCACTGTCATCAAGGGCATCAAACTGACCGATGACCCGGCAGAGGTGGAATGCCGCATCGGCAAATCCACCATTGTCCTGAAGACCGTTTTCCTGAAAAAGAAAAACTAACCGCAGGGGCTATGGTTGCCGGTTCCTGCCGATGGTTCAGATGATACTGACTGTTGGTGGCATGCCTCATCTGTAGGAGCAAGGTGCTGTCCGGTCTACTTCTTCAAAAACCCATACCGGCCTTCGCCCTTTGTTCAGGTGTTACAAAAGCGTTAAATAGGCTCTGCCCTGGAAAATGGGGCTGCCGGGCCGACGACAGGCATAAGCATTTGTATGCCAATATTTAAAGTAGAAACTACTACCGGTTGTAGGCGATGCACTTAAGCAATAACTCGTGTGCCGGCGGGCGGGAAAGCCGGGGAAATGGCGGCAGAAGCTAGGTTTTTCGGGCATTTTAGCTATTTTCGGCCTAATAAGGTTACCTTTTGTGCCTGCGGGTATGAACCGGTAACTCAACACTTTTGCTAAACCTATCTGAGATGGTACAAAAAACCTACTTTAAGACAAAAAACTACTGCAAGGTAAAATTCACTTTCAAAGTAGAAAACGCTGAAACCGTGGAAATCCTGGGTCTGAACAGCGACTGGGAAAAAGGGGTACTCATGAGCCGCAAAAAAGACGGCACGTTCAGTTGCGATGTGTCCCTGCCCAAAAACGCAGAATACGAATTTAAATATCTGGTCAACGGTACCGAATGGGTGAACGAACCGGATGCCGATACCCATAAGCCAAACGTCTTTGGCGGCAGCAACAGTGTGCTGGTACTGTAAGCAATAAGCCCTTCCATCAAGCCTGTACCGGTACGACCGGGTGCTCAGTTTTGCAATAAAGTGAGACCGGCCTCCTCATGCCTGTACCCGGCGCCTGTAGGCCTGCCAAAGAAGCCCTTGAAATAAAAAGCAACTGGTAAAGCTGTTGAACCGTTTATGCTGGCCTATAAGCGGAACAGGCCTGACTTGTCCTGATGCTGACACTGGCCAGCATTTTTTATCATTCTTTCGCGTTTTCAGCGCCTTTGGCACCCGCAACACCGTTCCGTATCCGGTCACTCAAAAAAAATTCAAATAAAACTTACATTAGTTGTCCGGTTTTAGCCTGGCGGTTCGTCATTAACCAAAACTGTAAAACCCCTGTTATGGAAAAATTCATGCTTATTTTTCACGGCGCCAACGCCAACGACCTGTCACCCGAAGACATGGAATCCCAAATGGGCAAATGGATGGCCTGGGTAGAAAAACTGAACAGCAACGGCCGCTATGTAGCCGGCGAACCCCTGCTGCCCGGCGGTAAACTGCTGACCGGCAGCACCAAAACCGTTACCGACGGCCCTTATACCGAAGGCAAAGAAGTGGTAGGCGGCTACTTTATTATTCATGCCAGCGACATGGACGAAGCCGTAGAAGTAGCGCAGGATTATCCCGACTTCGATTTTGGCGGCAGCGTGCAGGTACGCCAGGTAATGAAGATGGATATGTAAGCTTTAGGCAGATGGCGTCTCCTGATCCTATTATCAATCAAACAGTTGATCATCTTTTCCGGCACGAGTCGGGAAAGATGGTGGCTGTTTTGTCGCGCTTGCTGGGGCTGCAGCACCTGGAGGTGGCTCAGGACCTGGTGCAAGACAGCCTGCTGCAGGCCATGAACACCTGGCCCTATAGCGGAATGCCGCAAAACCCCGCCGGCTGGCTGCACCGCGTAGCCAAAAACAAAGCCATTGACTTTTTAAGACGGGAAAAACGGGGCCGGGACATCCGCACCCGGTACGCCAGCCTGCTGCAATCGGAATACACCCTGGTACCCACGGTCAACCAGCTTTTTGGAGCAGCCGAAATCCAAGACAGTGTGCTGCGACTGCTGTTTGCCTGCTGTCATCCCCGCATTGCCATAGAAGGGCAGCTGGCACTGGCTTTAAAAACCCTATGCGGCCTCAGCGTAGCCGAAATTGCCAGGGCTTTTTTAACCAGCGAAGAAACTATTGCCAAAAGAATTTACCGGGCCAAAGAAAAGATCCGCCAGGAAAACATTGAGCTGGAAATGCCCCCCGTACAGGAACAAGCGGCACGGCTGGAGGCCGTATGGCACTGCCTGTACCTGTTGTTTAACGAAGGCTACAATGCCTCGCACCCCGACCAGTTGATACGGGAAGAATTGTGTGAAGAAGCCATGCGGCTCACCTACCTGCTCACCCAGCACAACATGTCGGATCTGCCCCGCACCAGGGCCTTGCTCTCCCTGTTTTGCTTCCAGGCCTCCCGCCTCAAAGCCCGGCTGGACGATGGCGGAAACATCATTTTATTAAAATACCAGGACCGCAGCCGGTGGCACCGCCCCCTGATGGAAAAAGGCTTTGCCTACCTGGAAGCGGCCGCCGAACCGTTTGAAGTCTCTTCCTACCACCTGGAGGCTGGCATTGCTTCCCTGCATGCGGCGGCGCCTTCGTTTGAACAAACCGACTGGAAATCCATCTACCAGTTGTACGAGGTTTTGTATGCTCTGTATCCCAGCCCGGTGGTGGCGCTTCATAAAGCCATTGCCTCGGCTTATGCGGTGAGCCGGCAGGCGGCCATTAGCCAACTGCTGGCCATAAAAGGTCTGGAGCAGTATTACCTGTACCACACGGCCTTAGGCGAAATTTATTTGGAACTGGAACAAAAAGAGCAGGCCAAAGAAAAGTACGAGCAGGCCCTGCGGTTAACCCCATCGCGGCAGGAGCAGCAACTGCTCCGGGCTAAGCTGCAACAATGCTGAAGGTAAAAGTTGTTGCGGCATAGGCTATGGATAGATATGGTGAATACAGCCCGTTACAGACAGCTTTTTTTATAGCTACCTGGCAAAAAACCGCTTTATTAAGGCGAAGGTTATGAGTTATGGGTTTTGGGCTGAGGCGAAGGGTCAATGATCAAAAACTCGGGTTCATCCGGCTCCTGTTGCAACAGGTCGTGGTGCTTTTGCTTGAGGGTGCGTTTAAGCCCGCCCACATAACCGGGTTCGGAGATTTGGGTGGTGTTCAGCGGAACCGCTTCAATCAGGTCGTTGCCTAAAAACATCATTAGTTTCATAGAAGTAGGATGGGGATGTAAAAAAAATATTTTTCCTTTTTTTCTGCAATACGGATTAATACTTAAGGACCGGCTTTTTTAAAAGCCCATGCCTGCCGGGCCGCGGTTTAGATGAAAAAGCGGCTTCCCTTACCTTCTGCTGTTTTGTAAAATGCCTATTCATTGCCGGAGCAACCCGGTAAACCCATATGGGGTTTTTAAAAACCTGCCCATCATTTTGAATTGTGCTAATTTGCCGCCCTAACAAACAAGAACTATGGCGAAAACAAAATTGACAATCAACAGCAACGGGTCTGTTAAGGTAGAAGGTGAATTTGAAATTGTAGATAAAGAAGGCAATGTGTACGGCCTGGGCGGAAGAGACGTGGTTTCCATCTGCCGTTGCGGTCAGTCTAAAAACAAACCCTTTTGTGATGGCTCGCATAAAGGACATTTTGAACACAATGCTGTAGCCTTTGACCTGCCTCCCAAAAAACAGGCTTAAGAAAGCGGTACCTGTATATGGGATTTTAATGCAGGTGCCCAGCATATAGCTTTTTAAAACAAATGAGTATGCCCTCGAACGATCCTTTACACGGCAAAACCCTGGAAGCCATACTGAACCACTTGGTGGCGCAGTATGGCTGGGAGGGGTTGGCTGCCCGCATCCGCATCAATTGCTTCAGCAATAACCCC
>JAEWAC010000320.1 GCA_023391895.1 Bacteroidota bacterium | reverse complement strand
CCTCTCCTGAAGGAGAGGGAGGCCGTACCATTGATGACATTTCCGCTTTGGTAATGACCTACGAGCTTTTGAACAATTTTCTGCTAAGCACGCATAGCTGTCAATTGCTTGAAAAGTCCATATGGGTTTTTAAAGCAGTTGTATACTCTTAACGCCATTAATATAAACAAAGACTACTTCCACCTGTCATCCCGGCCTTGAGCTGGGAGCCCCTGCACCTACAGCCTTTTTTGCTCCTTGGTGCTTTCGGGTCTTGGTGGCCCCAAAAAACATCCCTCACAACAACTTTTCAATAACCCCATATTAATTACGCAGGGGTGCAGGAAGGGCTGGGTAAACACAGGACCAGGTCTGTTGTTATTTAGAACTGTTTTTCAATTTTTCATTTTTACTTTTTCATTTTTCTTCCCCATGACTTGCAGGGCATAAAAAAGGGGATAGTAAGACTACTATCCCCACGGTTGTGTTAACCGACCTTAAACTATCGCTTCTTTATAATCACTTTTTCAACAGTGGTGGCTGCTGTGGTGTGGTTGATGATTTGTAGGGTATAATAACCATTCACCAGGTTTTCTATTACTAACGAGCTGCTGCTTACGGCTCTGTATTGTTTAACCACGCGGCCGGCTACATCGCTTACAATCACATCTCTGAGGGAGGTAGCATCTTCAAACAGGAGGTTGACGCTGCCGGTGTGGCTGGGGTTAGGATATACCATGACCTTGCTTGCCTGTGCTTCACCTTTTACGGCCCGGATCTCGCTGTACCTGCCCTTGCCATCCATATCTACCTGCAGGATGCGGTACTGGGTGATGCCCTTGCTGTTGTTGATGTCGTTATAGCTGTACTTCAAAATTTCGGAGCTGTTGCCGTTTTCTGCCTGGGTGAAAACAAAAGCAATGTCTTTCCAGGAGCCATCCATGTTGCGCTGGATATGGAAGCCGCGGTTGTTTTCCTCCATGGCGGTTTCCCAAGTTAAGGCTACTTTATTGCCGCTGCGGGTAGCGGTAAAGGATTTGTAGGTAACCGGGAGTGGTGCCTGGGAATTCAGGATCACTTCTATATCCTGAGAGCAACCTACAGTTGATTTCGCTACAACAATGGCATAAGATCTGTCATTTTGCAACGTTGCGGTATAAACAGTGTTTGGTGCCGGTGCGGTATTTAAATTTTCTGTGGCTATTATATTTTCACCGTTGTCTATTTGCCCGTTCCTGTTGGCATCTTCATAAACATTTATCTGCAACGGATAAGCGTCTGCAGCTCCATTTACAATAAAGTAATTTACAGTTGAGTTGCCCCCGGGGATATTACCGCCAACAGATACAGGACCTGTAGTGGTTACTTGTGGTGCCACAACAGCTGTAAAGCAGTTGTAGGCAGCTTTATATTCTACTATGACAGCTTTACCCCAATTGGCTTCTGCTAAAGCAATGAAGTCTTCATTATTAGAGAAAGCAGTAATTGTTTTTCGGCCAAGTAAAATGGTTGGGTCACTTGTGTTTTCATTCAATTGACCGTTACCATCAGCATCATGATATACACTTACTGTAATGGGTAAGCTGTAATTAGCAGCATCTTCAGTTCCACCGGGTATAGTAAAGTTGACGCGTTTGCCACAGAAGTAGTTTTGAGTAACGGTTAAAGCACCTGTTGTTGGCGTAGCGAATTGATTGGTGCTGAAACAATCATTTTTAGTCTTGTAAACTAAGATCACTTTTTTAGTTGGATCTGGATTAGCAATAGTTTGAATCTCTGTAGAGAATGAGTTAATCACTTTTGTAGCTTCTACGTTCATCTCATCAATATCCAAAACCTGGTTTCCATTCAAATCATAATGCAGTTCCACTGTAATAGGAAATACATAATCAGCTGTTGCATCGCCACTTGGGCCTGTTGTAGTAAAGTCAATCTGGCTACCGCAAATATTCCTTGCCGTAGTAGCTAAGCCACCAACAGCAGCTCTTGGTGCCACTGGCGGGAATGGCGTAAAGCAAGGCTGGGCAGCATTGTACTGAATCAGGGTCTTCAGGCTTGGGTTTGGATTTATTAAAGAGTAGACTTTTGTAGGTGAAAACTCCGTAACCTGTGTTGTGCCAATTGGAGTCATTTCATCTGCATCTAATACCTGATCGCCATCTAGATCCTGATACAAATTAACCGTGATAGGGAAAACGTAACCTGCAGTAGCATCACCAGTAACACCTAATACCTTAAAGTCTATTTGATTGCCGCAGATGCTTAATTGTGTTGTGTTAATATTGCCTTGAGCAAGTTGGGGTACAACTGTCTTAGAGTAACAACTATTGGGAGAAGTATAAACAAGTATATACAATTTACCTTTGTTTTCCGCTGGAATCGGAATAGAATAAGTAGTGTTCGAAACAGAAGTGACTGTAACTGGACTTCCAATAGCTACATCAACTCCAGGGTCGTATGCTGCAATTGTGCCTTTATCTTCATATAGCTGTACTTGCAACGGTAAACCATAGGCGGCACCTTCTCCAGTAGCTCCAAATACTGAAAAGTCTATTTGATTGCCACAAATGTTCAATTCTTTAGTCGAAAGTGTCCCTGAAGAAGCAGTGGGAACTACTAATTTATCAAAACAATTTAAGGCAGTAACATAAACTACTAAATATTGCCAGTTTGATGGTAGTACAGCTAACGATGTAAATGAGTAAACTGTATTAGAACCACCCCCAATTTTTTGTGGATATGTGCTCACATATTCATCAGTAGCATCTAGTCTCCCATCCTTATTTTTATCAATGTACAATTGAACTTCTACTGGATAAGTAATGCCTGTCGTTGGTGCTGTTATGGAAAAATCAATACGGTTACCGCAAATTAATTTTTGAGTTGTAGTTAGGGTGCTTGCTGATGTTGAAGTGGTAGAGCCGGGATTGGCAACGCCAGGCGTGTGATTGTTTGATGCTTTTACCCATGTGCCGCATAATCCATCTCCCTGTCTTATATACCCATTATCTGTACCAGAGGCAGCGCCAACAAATTCATTTTTGTTAATACTAGAGAATGTAATGGAGTAAGTTCCACAAGTGTTAGAAAGATTAGTTATAGCGGGTAGACTTGTTATTTCAGCGGGAGGCGTTGAAGAGGAATAGCCACCAATAAACCCATTTACATAAACACCATTATTAAATAGGAAAATTCCGTAACTAGTTACAGTATTAGTATTGTCGTTTGTATAGAAAATATCTCTGCTTTCCGGTGGTGTAGGATCACTTATCGTATAGTCTGTTCCATTGGGATTTAAAACATATTTTTTTATTGAACCACCATTAGCTGAAAGGTTTGGGTCACTCCAACTAAAATTAAGGGGCTGATTGGTTTTTCCCTGTACATTTAAAGGAGTTGCGGCAGCACCTACAAAATAAGATTTCGGATTAATACTAAGTTTAGGTAAATCAATTACAAAAAGTGTTTTACTTCCATTTTTTGCCCATTTATAAGAAACAAGAGTATAACAGTCTAAGTTGATAGGTGTGGGAAGAATGCTAGTGTTATACAATTCAAAAAATTCGCTATGTCCTTTGTTTGATGCAGGATCTACATAAACTTCATTCAAAACAACCTGCGAGTGCCCAAAGAGTACAGCACCCAAAAAAGAAAGCGAGAGTAAAAAACGTTTCATAATCGATAGTTTGTGGTTATAAATGTTTAAGGCATATGTCGGGTTAATTCATCCGTGGGGTACGGTGATTCATGGAGCGGAGTGGCGGCGATAAATAGGATGGATGGAACGGTCAGTTCTCCGGGGTACAAAGGATCAGAAAGGCAGGTTTACAAAAGGTATAGGAATAGCCTTGGGCATACGTTGGGCTGTAACGAATGCTCGTTTAAAACACACTTTGGAATCGTATTATGAATTGGTGATTATGGGTCTTTCGAGAAAGGAAATACGGACGAGGTTGATGGTTTGTGGTACAAAAGTATACGTCGGGCCGAATTTTGCAAGTTTTTGACCCTTTATTTTATTTTCTAATCTCTTTTTAACCGGCAAATACCATATGGGTTTTTAAAAACTTATTCTGCCGCCGTCACCGTTGACCCTAAAAGGCAGGAAAACCGGGGCGAATGGGACCGCAATAAACTCAGGCAAGGCCGAAGCCCGGCCGGGATGGTATAACCTGCCCGGCAGGAAGGCGCCAGGAAATAAAGCCGCCTGGCTGTACAGTAAGGCACAGACTTTGATCAGGGTAAGGCAGGAAAACAGTGCGTTATGCAATTCAGGAGTGTGGGACTGTACCGTGATCACATGGTTTACTACAATGTATCTACCGAGGACGGCTGGCACTACCAGGCCGTATTGCTGAAGTGTAAAGACAACCCGGTGCCGCCACCGCCGCCGCTGATTCACCTGCGTAAGGAAGGTATGCGCTGGCAGGGCAATGCCGATGAAGAGCTGGTGCGCTTCCTGGGCTTTGATATAGACCAGCAAATAAAACGCAAACCCCTTAGATCTTCCTGATCGGCCTAAAGTCAGGGGTGCTGAAAATCATTCACTTATCTAATCATAGTAAGGGCCTGTGCCCGAGTAGGGCAATGCAGGCTGTCATCCTGCTGCCTCATCCTGGTGCAGCTGTATATAACTGGCAATGGCTTCCGAGGTGCAGTGCAGCAGGTCTTCTGCCATGGCATTGGGCAGGCTGGCCGGGTGCTGCAGGCCCTGGCTGAGGTTAAACACCAGGTCGCCGCCCGGTAAAATGCGGTGCAGGTCCTGCTCGTTGTAATGTACATAAAAAGAAAGATCGTAACCGTACTGGCGCAAGCTTACCCATGCAGAATAATCCCTGTGGTTGTACTGAAAGTGCAGCTTAAAAACCTTATTCATAGTATGTACTTTGCCGGAGTATTGTAAAAGCTGGATGTTTTTCAAAAACACAAACTAGATCCGACAAAGGTTGATAGCACAGGATGCTGGAAACGGGGTAAAAAGTGCAGTTTGTTTACCCGGCCAGGGTCGTTGGGTATGGCCGGGCTTTTACCTATAAAAGGTACTATAGAAAAAAATACCAAACAAAAAAATAAAAATGCGCCGCAAAGCCATTGAGGCACAGCCTTTGAATAACCTATTGCATTATTAAAAGTAAAGCGTGACGTATGGAAGCTCAGATCACCGCCTGGTATAAAGAAGCTACCGCCCTGTATGCGGTAGCTGGCAACAATGGGTATATGATGGCTACTTTACTGGACTATTCGGGGGCGCCGCACAACAAGCCGCCCGAACGGTTTATTATGATCAGCAACGAAGGGCGGTGCAAGAGCCTGCCGGAAGAGCAGCAGCTGATAGATACCATTAGTAAAGAACTGGCGAAAAAAACCAAAAGCAGCGAACTGGACCCCCTTTTCCCCGATACTGCTTTCCGCCACCGGATTGTTGACTATCTGGTTTAACCACCGGTGCCCCCATTTTGCAGCAGAACAGTCTTCTTCAGGACGCCGTTTATTCAAAACTGTATGCATCGGGTGTGGCCGTAGTGCCACCTGCCTGCAAGGTGCAGGAATAAGAGTGGTGAGTTTTAAATGAAGCTATTGGCTGTAGTGCAAGGCGGCCGTTGTTTTAAGTGCGGATGAAGGGGCTGGAGACAAGAAGCAGGGCTACGGCTGTAAGTATTTTTCTGTATTGTGTCTAAAAGCTAATGATAAAATAATATAATAAGTAGGATGCAGCTTAACTTTCAGCCGTAAATTTTATGCAAGACCAACCATGCCTGCCCTCAACAGAAAATAGCCTTCTATTGACCCGGCTTTCCTTTACCCAATTGCAGCACCTGTTTAACTCGCTGGCTGTTATTGTCTGCGCCATTGATGGCGCGGGCCGCTTTGCTTATGTAAACAAGGCCTGCGCTGACATCTGGGGTTATCAGCCCGAAGAACTGCTGGGCATACTTCACCTGGACATGGTAATTGAAGAAGACCGTGACAGAACACGTCACTATGCCGCCCGCTTAATGGCCGGTCAGGAGTATCCTTTTTTTGAAAACTACTACCGCCGCAAAGACGGCAGCATGGTACCCATGTCGTGGGTCGGCCGCTGGCATGCCGGCGATCAGTTGCTGTATGCCGTTATGCGCGATAATAGCGAACGCAAGGCCCGCGAAGCCCTTAAAGACCAGAGCCTGAACGAGGTAAAGGATATTATTGATCGCATCACCGATGGCTTTTTTGCGCTGGATACCCAGTGGCGCATCACTTATGGCAACCAGGAAGCCGAGCGCATTGTAGGCGTAGCCCTCGAAAGCGTGATCGGAAAGACTATTTGGGAATGCTTCCCCGGTACGGTAGGAACCATTTTTGAGCTGGAGTACCGGCGGTCTTTGCAGCAGCAGGTGCCCGTACACTTTGAAGCTTATTACCCCGAGCCGTTGCAAATGTGGATGGAGGTTTATGCCTACCCTTCCGCAAACGGGCTTTCTGTTTTTTTCAGAAACATTAACGAACGTAAACAAGCCGGGGAAGAACTGCGCAAGCTGTCGCTTATTGCCCGCGAAACCGTCAACCCAGTGGTCATCACCACGCCCGATCAGGTGATTACCTGGGTCAACGATGCGTTTACCCGCGTATCGGGCTATACGCTGGAAGAAGCTGTGGGTAAAACACCCGCCGTGCTGATCAACGGACCCGAAACGGATGGGGAGGTGCTGGCCTACATAAGCCGTCAGCAGCAGAAAGGTGAAGCCTACCATGCCGAGCTGATCAATTATAGCAAAGACGGCCGTAAATACTGGTCGGAAATATACGGTCAACCTTTGCTGGATGAAAACGGACAGGTGCTGCAGTTTTTTTCGATTGAAACCGATATTACCGAACGCAAGCTGCTGCAGCAACAGCTGAACCGCGAACAGGAACAGCGCCAGAAAAAAATAACTGCTGCCGTTATCAAGGCCCAGGAAAAAGAACGGGCCCAGGTAGGACAGGAGCTGCACGACAACATCAACCAGGTGCTGACTACCGTAAAGCTGTACAACGAGCTGGCGCTGGATGGTGTGGGTGATACGGGGGAACTGTTGCAAAAGTCCATACAATACCTGCAGCACACCATAGATGAAATACGCCGGATCTCCAAACGGCTGGCGGCGCCTACCCTGGGCAAGATCGACCTGAAGGAAACCCTGAAGGAACTGGCCGAATCCATTATGCTGACCAACCGGCTGACTGTTACCATTGATTATGTGAACATGGATGATCTGTACATTGACGAAGACCTGCACGTAACGGCCTACCGCATTATTCAGGAGCATATGACCAATGTACTAAAGCACAGCCAGGCTACCTCGGTTCATATAACCCTGCGCACCAGCGGGCATGCCTTGTACATGGATGTAACAGATGACGGTATTGGTTTTAATGTAGCCGAAAAGCGCAAAGGCATTGGCATTACCAACATGACCAGCCGTGCAGAAAGTGCAAACGGCCGGCTGAAGATCATCAGCGCGCCGGGCCAGGGCTGTAAACTAAAAGTATACCTGCCGCTAGCCGGATCCATGGATGGTGCAGAAAACGAAACCTAAAATTGTGGAAGGGTTTCGCAGATGGGGCAACAGTCACTATGGGTTTTTAAAAGACTTGCTGTCTACGAACAACGAATAACGATCAACGGCCAACACTCCCATATGGGTTTTTGAACGAGTTATTATTGGTAATGGTTTTGTAGCCACGAAGACACAAAGACATAAAGGAACACAAAGAAAAAGAAGCTGCGGGTGTGGGCCTATCCCAGCTTAGGGCGGGGATAACAGTGCCGAGTGAACTTTGTTTATTGGCATTGCTTTAGTAGTTGACAACTTCTTTAAAAACCATATGGACATTTGAAGCAGTTGAATAGTTGAGTATGGGTTTTTGAAGCAGTTCCCTGCTGTCAACTGTCATCTGTCAACCGTCAACTCTTGTTGAAAACGTTCAAAAGCCCATACGTCACTTCCAAAGCTGAATAACATCTACTGCCCGGCCTCCCTCTCCTTCAGGAGAGGGACCGAGGGTGAGGTACCCCTGCTCTCTTTTTACATTTTTAATTTTTCCTGTTTCCCGCTCCACCGGGGAGGGGCCATCGCCGCACCTGCCTTAGTGCACGATCTTGAAATTAAACAGCGGCGTGCCTAAAGACTGGTACACCAGCACCCAGAAGGGAACAATGGCTTCTATGGCCCGGGCCGACTCAATACCACCCAGGTCAACCAGTCGGTCGGCCCTCCAGTGAAAGTTGTCCACCAAAAAATGCTTGGTCTTATTTTTAGCATGGAGGTCGTTGCCGCAAACAAAAAGGTCGTGGTTGCCGCCGTTCACCACACGGGCATCAACCATCACTTTGTAATTCATGGTATTGAGGGCTTTTACCACAAAAGCGCCGGGCAGGGCCTCCTGTATTTTTTCGCCCAGCGATACCGTACGGTATTCTTCTAAAATGCGGGGCGGCATGCCGCTGCTGAAATCCAGCGGGTTGGTGGTGTCAATAACGATTTTGCCGGCAAAGCTGTCCCGGTCTATTTTACGCACCGCTTCCAGGGCGTGCTCGCCATTGAGGCTGATAAAAACCACCTGACCAAACAGGGCGGCTTCTTCAAACGAGCCTTCTGCAGCGCCCGAACCGGCTTTTTCTACCCAGGCCACCGCTTTTTCGTTGCCCGCCTGGCGGGCGCCCATCAGTACGTTATGGCCTTTGTTGATCAACGCACTGCCCAAAGCTTCGCCTACCACGCCGGTGCCCAGGATGCCGATATTCATGATTATTGATTTTAATGTATCAAATTTAAGTCATCCGGTGCATCCCTTTTTAAGCATTTCTTGTGCTAAAAATTTTGGGAAAAAGGGGTATCTTTACCCCTCTATCCAATATGAGCAATCCGAATTTAAATAGCGCCAAAGACACGCAAACTTCCGCCGACAAGGAGTTTGAAAATAACATACGGCCCCGGGAGATGGATGACTTTTCCGGTCAGCCGCAGATTATTGAAAACCTCACCATTTTTATCAAAGCCGCCAAGATCCGCGACGAAGCTTTGGACCACACCCTTTTTCATGGCCCGCCCGGCCTGGGTAAAACCACGCTGAGCCGCATTATTGCCAATGAAATGGGCGTGAACATCAAGGAAACCTCCGGACCGGTGATTGAAAAGCCCGGCGACCTGGCGGGTCTGCTCACCAGCCTGGAGCCCAAGGACGTGTTATTTATTGACGAAATTCACCGCCTGAGCACGGTGGTGGAAGAATACCTGTACTCCGCCATGGAGGACTACCGCATCGATATCATGATCGACAGCGGCCCCAATGCCCGTAGCATACAGATCAACCTGAACCCGTTTACACTGGTGGGGGCCACTACCCGCAGCGGCCTGCTCACCGCGCCTTTGCTTTCTCGTTTTGCCATCAAATCGCGGTTGGAATATTACGATGCCAATACGCTCAAAAAAATCGTGTTGCGGTCGGCCGAAATACTGAACGCCAAAATTTCTACCGAAGCCGCCGGCGAAATTGCCCGCCGCAGCCGAGGTACGCCACGGATCACCAATGGCTTGCTGCGCCGGGTACGTGACTTTGCGCAGGTGCTGAACGATGGCGATATTGACCTGGGTATTACCCAGCATGCTCTCAAGGCCCTGAACGTAGACGAGCACGGCCTGGATGAAATGGACAACCGCATTTTGTCTACCATTATCGATAAGTTTAAAGGTGGACCGGTGGGAATTACCACCATTGCCACCGCCGTAGGTGAGGAGCCGGGTACGCTGGAAGAAGTGTACGAACCGTTCCTGATCCAGGAGGGCTTTATCAAGCGTACCCCCCGCGGCCGCGAAGTAACCCGCAAGGCCTATGACCATTTAGGCAAAATGCCGCCGGCTTTGCTGGGTGAAGGTCCCAACCTGTTCAACCTGTAACCGCGGATTATAGGATTGATAAGATTAGCAGGATAGTGTTGTTTTAGTTGTTTTATAAAAAGTAAAGGCTACTAACGTTTTCAGTTGGTAGCCTTTCTTGTGTAGAGAAGAATGAAAAATTAAAAATGAAAAAGAGGATCCGGCCTTCGCCTAATCCTCCTAATCTTATTGAATCCTTTCATCCGCGGTTAGGCGGGGTTTTGCACCACCAGCCGGAACCCGTTACCGTGGATATTCACGATCTCGATGTTCGGATCTTCTTTCAGGTACTTGCGCAGTTTGGCAATGTATACGTCCATACTGCGGCCGTTGAAATAAGTATCACTACCCCAGATGCGTTTGAGCGCCTGCTCACGCGGCAGCAGGTCGTTCATGTGCTCGCACAACATCTTCAAAAGCTCATTCTCTTTAGGTGAAAGCGTCTGGGTCTTGCCGGCGTGCGACAGCTCCCGCAGTTTGGGGTTAAAGTGGTAAGAGGCCAGGTCATACTCCTTGTTTTCGGCTTCTTTGTTCAGCTCTTCGTTGCGTTTTAAAATCGCCTTGATCTTGTGCAGCAGCACTTCAGAGTCAAAAGGCTTGGTAATATAGTCGTCGGCACCCAGCTTGTAGCCCTGGATGATGTCTTCCTTCATGGTTTTGGCACTCAGGAAAAACAAGGGTACATCGGGGTTGATGTCGCGTATTTCTTCAGCCAGGGTAAAGCCGTCCATATTGGGCATCATTACATCCAGCAGGCAAAGGTCAAATTGTTCGCGTTGAAAGGCGGCCAGTCCCAGGCGGCCATCCCGCTCCAGCGTAACGTCATAATCATTCAGCTCCAGGTAATTCTTCAGTACACTTCCTAAGTTGGGATCATCCTCGCATAATAATATTTTAGCTTTCTTTCCGTCCATGATGAATGGGTTTTATTTAGTAACAATAAAATTAACGCATTTCAGCATTACACTTCATCCTTTCTAAAGTTCATTTTATGCAAAAACAACACCACGGTTTATTTTTTATTTTTGCAGCAGATTGTTAAACAGTCATAAGAGTCATAAGTGTCATAAGTGTCAAATAAGTCAAAGGAGTCAAATAAGTCATAGATGACTTTCGATGACCCATATGACCCATTTGACTTTTTTTGACTCATTTGACTAAATGGAATTTTCAATTGAATTTGTACTATGCGTATTACACCCGATAACAAATTGCAGAAACTCATCATTATTGGCGACCGTGTATTGATAAGACCTACCAAGCCGGACGAACGTACCGACAGCGGGCTGTACCTGCCACCCGGCGTTGGCGAAAAAGAAAAGGTGCAACAAGGTTATATCATTAAAACCGGGCCGGGTTACGTAGTACCCATGCCCCCGGAAGACGAGCCCTGGAAAGGATCGGAAGAACAGGTAAAATACATTCCGCTGCAGGCCCGAGAAGGCGACCTGGCTATTTTCCTGCTCAGCGGCGCCACCGAAGTGATGTACCAGGGCGAAAAGTATTTTATCGTGCCCCAAAGCGCTATATTGATGCTGGAGCGGGAAGAGGAGCTGTAGGGAATTAAGAATGAAAAATTAAAAATGTAAAATGAAAAAAGCTGGAGTTGCAGCATTTCCTTCTGATTACACTTTTCATTTTTAATGGCTGGTGAACAGACCTGCTGCTATCATTAATTTCCTGTGTTGCACCGGTAAAGCGTATTCTTTTTCGCAGCCACTCTTTTTTCATTTTAAATTTTAGATTTTTCATTGAAACAGCACAAGCTATACATCAAAAACATGGTCTGCCACCGGTGCAAACTGGTGGTGCAGTCGGAGTTGGAAAAGCTCAACCTGCACCCGCTGGCGGTAGAACTGGGTGAGGTAACCCTGCAGGAGGAGGAGCTCAGGGATGACCAGGTAGGTGCCGTAAAAGAAGCACTGGAAAAAGTTGGCTTTGAGCTGATTGACGACCGCAAAAGCCGCATGATTGAAAAAATCAAAAACACGGTCATCAACCTGGTTCACCACAACAGTGAGCCGGCGCAGCACAAATACAGCGAGATCATTGCCGGTGAGCTGCACTATGATTATCCTTACCTGAGCCGCCTGTTTACCGAAGTGGAAGGCATTACCATTGAGCAATACATCATCCAGCAAAAAATAGAAAAAGTAAAAGAATACCTGGTGTACGACGAGCTGTCGCTCAGCCAGATTGCTTTTAACATGGGCTACAGCAGCGTAGCACACCTGTCGGCCCAGTTCAAAAAGATCACCGGCCTGACTCCTTCGCAATTCAAAGCCCTGCAAAATAAAAACCGCAAGCCGCTGGATCAGGTAGGAGGGAAATGAAGAATTAAAAATTAAAAATGAAAAATGAAAAAGGCTGAAGGTGCCAGACTCCTTTCTCTCTTTTTACATTTTTCATTTTACATTCTTAGCTTCTTCAAAACCCCATACTCCTGCTGCCAGCCTCCGCTCTTCTGCAAAAAGATATAAACCTTTGACAAAGTAATGTAACAACCGGCTCTGCCATTGTTAGGACCTTTGTAGTGTTAAATGATATAAGATGAACACTATAAATAACAGCAAGGTGGTACTTCCGTTGGCCGGCGTAGAAAGCGAGCACTGTGCCCTGATTGTAGACAAAGGCCTGGATAAGGTTGAGGGGGTTTTATCACACCAGGTAGAACTGAACAACCGGCAGGCAATTATTGAAGCAAAAGATGAAGCGGCCGTGGTGAAAGCCGTGGCAGCCATCCGCGACCTGGGATACGATGTGGAAACAGTGAAAAAGAACTTTCCCGTAACCGGCTTAAGCTGTGCCTCCTGCGCCATCAGCGTTGAATCGACCCTGCAGTCCGAGCCCGGCGTGGTTGCGGCCGGCGTCAACTTTGCCAACGCCACCGCTTCGGTTGAATACATACCCGGCCTGGCCGATGTGCAACATTTTAAAAAGTCCATACAGGATATTGGCTATGATATCGTGGTGGAAGAAAACGAAGAAGCGTCGGAGACCCTGGAGCAATTGCACCAAACGAAGCTGCAGAGCCTGCGCCGCAAAACCTTATGGTCCATTCTGTTGTCCGTACCGCTGGTCATCATCGGTATGTTCTTTATGGACATGCCTTATGCCAACTACATTATGTGGGCTCTGGCCACACCGGTGGTCTTGATTTTTGGGCGGCAGTTTTTTGTCAATGCGTGGAAGCAGGCCAAAAACCGTTCGGCCAATATGGATACCCTGGTGGCGTTGAGTACCGGTATCGCCTACCTCTTCAGCGTTTTCAATACGGTATACCCGCAGTTCTGGAACAGTCGCGGTCTGGAGGCCCACGTTTATTTTGAAGCGGCTGCCGTAATCATTGCTTTTATCCTGCTGGGTAAGCTGCTGGAGGAACGGGCCAAAGACAATACCTCCTCCGCTATTAAAAAACTCATGGGCCTGCAGCCCAAAAACGTGGTTAGAATAGGAGAGGATGGCATGGAGCAAACCATACCCATTGCCGCGGTGCAAGTGGGCGATCAACTGCTGGTAAAGCCCGGCGATAAAATTCCGGTAGATGGCGTGGTGGTATCGGGCAGCTCGTATGTAGATGAAAGCATGATATCCGGTGAACCCATACCCGTCAGTAAAGAGAAGGAAAGCAGCGTATTTGCCGGTACCATCAACCAAAAAGGCAGCTTTGTATTTACTGCCCAAAAAGTAGGTAAGGATACCTTGCTGGCCCATATTATTCAAATGGTGCAGCAGGCGCAAGGCAGTAAGGCACCGGTACAAAAGCTGGTGGATAAAATTGCCGGCATTTTTGTGCCCATTGTTATGGGCATTGCGATACTGACCTTGATTGCCTGGCTGGTATTAGGTGGCGATAATGCCCTGACGCAGGGTTTGCTGACCATGATTACGGTGCTGGTGATTGCGTGTCCGTGTGCGTTGGGTTTGGCCACCCCCACCGCTATTATGGTTGGCGTTGGCCGCGGGGCTGAAAACGGTATTTTGATCAAAGACGCCGAAAGCCTGGAGCAGGCCCAAAACATCAATGCGATCATCCTGGATAAAACCGGGACCATTACTGAAGGCCGTCCGGCAGTGGTGGACATGGCCTGGAAAAAAGGTGCTGCTGTTGATGAACTATCCGCACTCTTGTATAGCATCGAAGCCCAATCGGAACACCCGCTGGCCGAAGCCGTGGTCAACTTTTTAAAAACCCCATACCAGCAGCAAAAAGTTACGCTGGACAGTTTTGAAAGTGTAACCGGTGCCGGTGTAGTGGTACAGTACCAGGGCCGTCCTTATTATGTGGGCAGTTACAAAATGCTGCAGCAAAAAGGCGTTGCCATTCCGGCAGAACTGCAAGGCAAAGCGAATACCTGGCTGGCTGGTGCCCATACCGTGATCTGGCTGGCGGATGCCGCTACCGCTTTAGCGGCGGTGGCCATAGCCGACCAGGTCAAAGCCTCCTCCGCCCAGGCCGTGGCGCAATTGCAAAAAAGGGGCATAGACGTATACATGCTGACCGGTGACAACGAAAAAACCGCTGCCGCGGTAGCCGCCAAAGTAGGCATACAACATTATAAAGCAGAAGTGCTGCCCGATGGTAAAGCGGCCTTTATCAAGGAACTGCAACAGCAGGGTAAGGTGGTGGCCATGGTGGGTGACGGCATCAATGACAGTCATGCACTGGCGCAGGCCGATGTGAGTATCGCCATGGGCAAAGGCACCGACATTGCCATGGATGTGGCTAAAATGACGCTCATTTCCTCGGACCTGAACCTCATTCCCAAAGCCATCCAGCTTTCCCGAAAAACGGTACAGACCATCCGCCAAAACCTGTTCTGGGCCTTTATTTACAACCTCATCGGTATACCGGTGGCGGCAGGAATTTTGTACCCCTTTACCGGATTTCTTTTAAATCCTATGATGGCCGGGGCGGCCATGGCATTGAGCAGTGTGAGTGTAGTTACCAACAGCTTACGTTTAAAATGGTCAAAACTTTAATACAGCATTATGGCACACGATCATACACATTCACATACACACGCAGCAGACCTGGTGGCGACCAGCAGCAAGGCCTTTAAAATCGGTATCGGGCTGAATGTGGCTTTTGTGGTGGCGGAAGTGGTGGCCGGCCTGGCATACGACTCTGTGGCTTTATTAACCGATGCGGGACACAATGCCAGCGACGTGGCTTCGCTGCTCATTTCTTTGCTGGCGTTTAAGCTGGCCACCAAAAAAGCCACCGCACAGTTTACCTATGGCTATAAAAAAACCACGGTGCTGGCGGCCCTGGCCAATGCGGTGATCCTGCTGGTAGCCATCGGGGTACTGGGCTATGAAAGCTTTAACCGGCTGCGCCAGCCCGAAGCCGTGGAAGGGGGCGCCATTGCCTGGGTGGCGGCTATCGGTATTCTCATCAACGGCCTGTCCGCTTTCCTGTTCTTTCGCAATAAAGACAAAGACCTGAACATCAAAAGTGCTTACCTGCATTTACTGGCCGATGCCCTGGTATCCTTGGGCGTGGTAGTGGGCGGTGTGGCCATCACCTTTACCGGCTGGTACTGGCTGGACCCGGTCATTGGTTTGGTGGTTATGGCCGTCATTCTCGTCAGCACCTGGTCGCTCCTGGTCAACAGTTTTAAAATGGCGGTAGATGCCGTGCCCACCGGTATTGATGTGCAAAAGATCAAAAACCTCATGCAGCAGGTGCCGCTGGTAAAAGACGTGCATCATGTACACATATGGCCGCTAAGCACCACCGAAAATGCACTGACCGCGCATGTCGTCGTAGATGAAAATTTAACGCCGGCGCAAAGAACCCAACTGGTACACGAGCTCAAACACGAATTGGAGCACCAGCATATTGAACACAGTACCATCGAACTGGAATACAGGCAGGCATCCTGCGAAAAACCTATTTGCTAAATACAAAAAATCAAAAGAAAAATGAAAAAGTATCAATTCAAAACAAACATCAATTGCAGTGGCTGTATCGCTAAAGTAACGCCCTATCTGAACGCCAATAACGAAATCAAACACTGGAGCGTAGATACCGCCAACAAGGATAAAATTTTAACCGTAGAAACCGACAAGCTGACCAACGAAATGGTAGCGGCTATTGTAAAAGAGGCCGGCTATAAAGCAGAACCGGTAAGCTAAACAGGCAATAGCAGTGGCATGGGTTTTTGAAACAATTTGACAACATCAGTCAATGAGCAGTATGAAAAATATGATGATCGTAATGGCATTTTTAATAGCCTCTATAGGATGGGCGCAGGCGCAGCACCAGCATGAGCACCAGCCGAAAAAAGATACAACGGCTGCAAAAGCAACGATGCAGGATACGGTGCCGCAAAAAAAAGCGGCGCAGCAGCACGATCATCGCATGCCGGGGCATGGTAAAGATACCAGCCAACCGGCGGCACAACAACCGGCCGGCCATAGTCATGAACACAATATGGCCGGACAGGAACATGAAGCCATGAACATGTCGCATGCATATTCCTTAAACCTGCCCATGAACCGCAATGGCTCCGGTACCGGCTGGTTGCCCGATGCGTCGCCCATGTATGGTTATATGTTTCATCAGAACAAATGGATGTATATGCTGCACGGCAACCTGTTTATCCGCTACAACAAGCAGGACCTGCTGAACCGGGGCAGCCGGGGCGATGCCAAGGTAGACGCCCCCAGTTGGGCCATGCTGATGGGCCAGCGCCCGGTAGGGAAAAGGGGCTTGTTTCACTTTAACGTCATGGCCTCTTTAGACCCGGTGATTGCCGGCGGCGAAGGTTACCCGTTGTTGTTTCAAACCGGTGAAACCTGGAAAGGTGTACCCCTGGTAGACCGCCAGCACCCGCACGACCTGATCTCCGAACTTTCCGTCAGCTATGCCCATGCCTTGTCGCCCAAAGCCGATGTGTTTGCCTATGTGGGCTATCCCGGCGAGCCGGCCATTGGTCCCGTTGCTTTTATGCACCGCCCTTCCGCCCTGAACAACCCGGATGCCACCCTCACCCACCACTGGACCGATGCAACCCATATTACTTTTGGGGTGGCTACCGTGGGCGTGCGCTATGGGGATTTTAAACTGGAGGGTTCTTCTTTTACCGGGCGGGAACCGGACGAAAACCGTTACAATTTCGACAAACCCCGGTTTGACTCCTGGAGCGGACGGCTGTCGTACAACCCCACCGAAAACTGGGCGGCCCAGGTATCGCATGGGTTTATAAAAGAACCGGAAACCACGCACCCCGGTGAAGATGTAAAGCGTACCACCGCTTCGGTTACTTATGCGTGGCGGGGCTTTGCTAATGATTATTTTAATGCGACTGCTTTGTGGGGAGTCAATAAAAAAGAAGCTCACGACGGAGAACATGGCCTTTTGGTAGAAGGGGCGTATACGCAAAAAAAATGGTCCGTGTACAGCCGCTACGAGTGGGTACAGAAATCCGCCGAAGAACTGCAGTTGGATGAAAACGTTTATGGTCACCACAGCCTATTTCCGGTGCATGCCTTTACGGCCGGTTTGAACTATGACCTTTTTAACATCGGCCAGACCAGAGTAGCCGCCGGCGGGCATTTTACTTTCTATAATCCCGATCAAAGGCTGAGCAGCCTGTACGGGCAAAACCCGCTGGCGGGCCAGTTGTACCTGCGCATTTATCCTGGTTTGATGGGGCAAAGGGCAGGTCGCTTTTTTATAGCCCAGTAAGCATGGCGTTATTCTTGTGGCCTTTTTGCCATTCATCACCTTTTAAATCCTCATTGCTATGCCAGGGTATCACCAGTATCAAAGCTGTATTGAAGCTTGTTTGCGCTGCGCGGCCATTTGTAACCATTGCGCTTCCTCCTGCCTGAAGGAAGAGCACGTACACATGATGACCCGCTGCATTCAACTGGACATGGAATGTGCCGCTCTCTGTTATGCGGCTGCACAACTGATGAGTATGGGAAGTGAGCGGGCTAAAGAGGTGTGCCGCATCTGTGCCGATCTTTGCGAAGCCTGTGGTGCAGAATGTGCCCAACATGACGATAAGCACTGCCAGGAGTGTGCCGAAGCCTGCAGGCGCTGCGCCGAAGAATGCCGCCGTATGTAATTGAAAAGCCCTTCTCCAGAAGGGCTTTTGTTTATGCATAGGTGTTCATACAGTAAGCGGTAAAGCTACTCCTGAACATTTATTTAAACCGGGAGGGTACAGAACCAAAAACTAAAGGTGCTATGGGTAAATTGAGTATCGATCCATACAAAATATAAACGTGTGATATACCTTTCTATTGTATGCTGATGCGGGGTTGTAGCTGCCGTCAAAAAACTGCTACGGGTTTGATTTTCTAAAGGAGGCGTTTTCCCAAATCTTTGGCCGCCACTACAACCATGGGGAGGAAAGCAAAAAAATACGGGTTCGGGGCTGGAAAATGGACACTGGAGCAGCATGATCCGCTAGGGCCAGGGCACAGGTGGCCTGTTTTCTTATTACCTTTATATAGAATTGGTCAGATTGTTTCCGCCCGGAAGCCAAAAGCAAAAGCCAGGACCGAGGCTGCCATCCGGCAACTGCCGTGCACATCAATAACCGCTGTGGAACAAAATCCTGCACCCCTCCGCATGCTCAAGATCCGCCATATCAGAAAAGCAGGTGGAATGAATCAAAACTGAAGAGGGATTAAGCATTAGGCTGCATATAGTGGCCGCCGTTATTGTCAAAAACAAAGAAGTGTTGCCTGCAAAAACCTGCTGTTACATCCGCGCCGTTTTTTTCAAGAGCAAAATGATTTTTCACTAAAACTACATATTATGAAAAAGGTGTTTTTAGTGCTGGCGGCAGGCCTGTTAGTAGTCTCTGCCTGCCATAATAAAAAAGGCAGCGCCACAGAAGCCAATGTAAAAGGCGCCACGGCTACCCAGACGGAAGAAAGCAAAGAAGAACATAACAAACAAATCGTCATGGCCAGTATGAAGGGTATTGAAAACCACGATGTAGCGGCTGTTTTAAAAGATGCGGCACCCGATATTGTAGACTATGGCGATGGCAGCATGAGCCCGGTAAAAGGCATTGACAGCGTCAGGGCCGGCCTTACCCGGTGGATGCAGGCTTACCCGGATGTAAAAGGTTCCAACCTGAAGTATGCCGCCGATGGCGATTGGGTAGTAGTGTGGGGCGACTGGAGCGGTACCTGGAAAAATGATTTTATGGGTGAAAAGGCTACCGGCAAGTCCTTTAAAGTAGAAGATGCCGATATCTTCCGGTTGAATAATGCCGGGAAAATAACCGAGCACCACAGCATACAGTCGCCCATGACCAGCATGATGCAGGTAGGAGCGCATATGAATGACCAGGCTATGCAAAACATGCAAAAAGGCCAGGCGCATACGAACAATCGGTAAAACCTGTTCGCCTGCTTTTTATTTTAACTGAATGCGGCCGCCTGCGTCTACTTCAATTTTTTGTTCGGCCTGGAGATAGTGGATCACGCTCCAGGCTTTTTCTTTGGCAATGCCATTCAGTGCGCTTAAGAGTTCCTGTGTGTGCAAGGGTTGTTGCTGCAAGTGTTGCAGGATGGATTGGTGAATGTTTTGAAATTCTTCAGATGACAAGATCGTTTTCTGTGGACGCAGGCAGTTGTCGCAAATGCGGCAGGGCTCGCTGTTGCTATCTCCAAAATAGTGGCTGATGAAAGTGCTTCTGCAAGCAGGGTTTTGGATATACGCCAACATCTTTTCCACCCGGGCGGCAAAGGCTTCTTTTCGCTGGTGGTACAGGTGCAGGTTCATCAGCAGGTCTTTGGCCGGTACGCGGTTCTTGCGGAAAATAAGCTGCGGCTCGTCGGTCTGTGGCGTATAGCTGACCACCCGGTAGGCTGCCAGTTGTTGCAGTTGCTGCTTTATTTCCTCTTCTTTTTTCCGGGACAAGCGGGCCAGCAAGTTTTCGGAAATAAAAACAGGGAAATCAAAAATACCTTCATACGTCCGCAGCAGCAGGGTGGAGAGTGGCTCCAGTTGCGGCTGGCTTTGCTGAAACGCATAGAGGTTTCGCTTGGACATAGTAAAGCCCAGTGTGGAAGGGGTAAAGCTTTTTTCATTAAAGTCCAGCCAGCCGTCGCTTTCCAGAGCTTTTAAGGCATAAAGTGCCGTGGGGCTGTCCAGCTTAAAGAGCCGCACCCATTCTTCAAACCGAAACGTAAAAGCTACATCCTGACCTGTATATACGGGTATCTGCAGGTAATTGACCAATGCATTGTAAACGTTCTTGATTTCATCAAAAGAGGGGTAACGCATAGCCGGCAAAGCGGAAAGATCTTCGCCGTCCTGGTCGTTGTACAGCAAAACGGCATAGGCTTTTTTTCCATCCCGCCCGGCGCGGCCGGCTTCCTGGTAATAGCTTTCCAGGCTGTCCGGTGCATCGGCATGAATCACCAGGCGCACATCGGGTTTGTCAATACCCATACCAAAGGCATTGGTGCACACCATGACCCTGGTTTTGTTGTTGATCCAGTCTTCCTGTCGCCGGGCCCGTTCTTCCTGCTGCAATCCGGCATGGTAATGCTCGGCCCCGATGCCGTGCATTTGCAGCAGGCCGGCAATTTCGGTGGTGCGTTTGCGGCTCTTGCAGTACACAATAGCCGTACCCGGTACTTTGTTCACGATGTCTACCAGCTTGTTCAGCTTGGCATCCACCTTTAAAACACTATACGATAAATTAGGCCGGGCAAAGGATTGCTGAAAGATGTTAGGCGATTGCAGCTGCAGTTTTTCGCAAATGTCTTTTTGCACCGCCGGCGTAGCGGAGGCCGTGAGGGCCAGTACCGGTACATCGGGCAACTCCTCCCGCAGGGCGGCAATGCGCAGGTAGGAGGGCCGGAAATCATAACCCCATTGCGAAATACAGTGCGCTTCATCTACCGCTATGAGGTTGATGTTTAAAGCGGGTAAAAACTCCAGGAAGAGGGATGTTTCGATACGCTCCGGCGATACATACAAAAACTTGTAATCCCCATAGGCCGCGTTTTTGAGGGTTTGTGCAATGA
Organism: Bacteroidota bacterium; assembly: GCA_023391895.1. Lineage (GTDB taxonomy): Bacteria > Bacteroidota > Bacteroidia > Chitinophagales > Chitinophagaceae > Flavisolibacter. The sequence goes on along the minus strand of JAEWAC010000320.1, from coordinate 4,311 downwards.
GGCGGCGCGACATGCCGGAATAAATAGCCAGTGCCATAATGCCCCTTTTGCGCAGGTTCTCCACCTGGTCTTTCATCAAGGCAATGAGCGGGGAGATGATGATGCAAAGGCCTTCCTGCGCCAGGGCCGGCACCTGGTAACAGATAGACTTGCCGCCGCCCGTTGGCAGCAACGCCAGCGTATCTTTTTGCCCCATGACCGATTGGATAATCTCCGCCTGCAGCGGCCGGAACTGCTCGTAGCCCCAGTATTGCTTTAGTATGTTATGTATATCTGTCAATGAAAAATGAAGGTAGCGGAATTAGTTTAGTGAATAGTGAATGGTGAATAGTGAATAATGAATGAGAAATGAGCGTGATGAATAAGGAGTGATGAGTGAATGGTGTATATGGGGTTTTGAAAGAGTGGTGGTGGGACGGTTTTCAAAGTCAACTTTTTCAAAAGCCCATGCCTCACCCTCTGATCCCTCTCCTGAAGGAGAGGGAGGCCCGGCGTTAAAGATGAATTTAGCTTTTGTAATGACGTATGGGCTTTTGAACAACTTTTCGGCAAAGGACGCAAAAGAACCAACTTCTTCAAAAGTCCATATCGGAGTGTTGTTAGCTGATCGTAGACAGAAGGTCTTTCAAAACTCCCTACAGCTTCTTCATCTGCGAAATCCTTCTTCATCTGCGAAATCTGTGATCCAAAAACCCATAGAGCCAATAAAACCTGACGCATTGATCTCTCATTGCTCCTCACTTATTATTCACTATTCACCTTTGACTATTCACTTCTTACTACTCCACTTTCTTTACAAACAAGCGCACCGAATTGATGGCCAGCACCACATCGCTCAGGCCCATGACCAGGGCCGCAAACATGGGGGTTAAAAAGCCCAGTGCGGCTACCGGGATGGCGATGATGTTGTAAAAGAATGCCCAGAAAAGATTTTGCTTGATGGTAAGATAGGTGTGCTTACCCAGGCCTAAAGCGGTGGGCAGTTTGGTAAGGCCGCTGTTCATCAGCACCACCTGGGCACTTTGCATGGCGATTTGCGTGGCATCGCTCATGGAAATGCCAATGGTGGCTTTGGCCAGGGCCGGCGCATCATTGATGCCATCGCCTACCATTACGGTGGGGGCCTGTGCGTTCAGATCGGCTATCGTTTGGAGCTTTTGTTCCGGCGTTTGTTCGGCTATGACTTCATCTATGCCCAAAGCATCGGCAATCTGCCGACTTTTGTTATAGCGGTCGCCGCTGAGCAAAATGGTTTTGATGTTTTTAGATTGGAGGAACCGAACCACCTCTTTGGCTTCCGGCCGTAAGGTGTCTTCCAGGTCAATCCAACCCACCAGCTCGTCGTTCTTGACAATATATACATTGTGTTTGTCATTGTTGGTAAGGTGGGCTACGCCAGCAAAAGAAGTAGCCAGGTACCGGTTGCCATCAGCATCCACACCCTGCATGCCCCTGCCTTTGATTTCTTCAATGCTTTTCCAGCGGATTTCACCGGTGGTTTTCCAGGCGGTGGCAATGCTTTGAGCCAGCGGGTGAACCGAATATTTCTCCAGCGAATACACCAGGCGCTTAAAGTCGGCTTCGCTGATGTTTTGAAAATCATAGGCGGCAATGCGGAACTGGCCGGTGGTAAGGGTGCCGGTTTTGTCAAATACCACCTGCCGGATGTTTTTAAACAATTCCAGGCTTTTGGCATTGCGAAACAGCACACCATGGCGGGCCGCACGACCCAGGCCTACCGCTATGGCCGCCGGCGTGGCCAGCCCCATAGCACACGGGCAGGCAATGACCAGTACGGCGATGCCGCGCATTAAAGAAGGAGTAAATTCGCCTAATACTATCCAGTTGATGACCAGCGAAAGGGCGGCTAGGATCAATACCACCGGCACAAATACGGCGCTGATCTTATCGGCCAGCTGCTGTACCGGGGGCTTTTCGCCCTGCGCCTGTTTTACCAGGTTCAATATATTGGACAGTACCGTGTCCTTGCCCACGGCGGTGGCATACGCCTTTACCGTACCTTGTTCCACTATGGAGCCGCCAATCAAATGGTCTTTTTTTCCTTTTTCCACCGGGGCGCTTTCGCCGGTAATGAGGGCTTCATTCACCAGCACATCGCCCCACAGTATTTTACAATCCGTTGGTACCTGTTCGCCGGGCCGGATCAACAGCAGGTCGCCTACCCGCAGCTGCGAATTTTCTACCGGGAAGATGTGCTCCTGGTGCTGGTCGTCGTAGGCAATCATATTGGCCATTACCTTTTGCGATTTCACCAGGGCCTTGAGGGCCCGCTGAGTAGATTGTATGGAAGCATCTTCCAGGTATTCGCCTAAAAATACCAGTGTGATGATGGTGGCCGCGGTTTCGTAAAAAAGATAATCGCTGCCCCAGCCCAGGAGGGTGCCCACCAGGCTATAAATAAAGGCAGAGGCCGACCCAAGGGTGATCAATACGTTCATGTTGGGCATGCCGTTGCGCAGGCTTTTAACGGCGGAGCGGCCAAAGTGGCGCATGCCCACATAAAAAGGCGGCAGGGTAATGGCCAGCTGCACCCAGGGGTTCATGATCCAGCTAAAAGCAGGGTGGTGGTGCAAAGCGGGGAACATGTGCAGCAGCAGGACCGCGGTAAAAGGCAGGCAGAACAAAAAGCGTTGCAGGTGGTTGCGTAAAAACGCTTTTTTTTCCGGACCTTTTCCGTTTAACTTATCAACCTTAAAGCCCAGCGATTCTATGCCATTAGCCAGTTTTTCCGGCGTGCGGTTGCCATGGAGCTGAAAAGAAACATCGCCATTTATGAGGTTGACCGAAACATTTTCGGCCCCTTGTTTTTTGAGATATTGGTCTACCGACAAGGCGCAGTTGGCGCAGGTCATTCCATCCACTTTCCATTGTACATTTTCCATGCTTTTCTCCATGCCTGCAAAATTACCATACATCCGAAAGGCTTTGATGTTCCAACACCGGCAATCTTTTCAACACCGTTGCAAACTATGTTAAATTTGCGCCATGCAGTTAGAAGTGACATTAGAAAAGCTGGATAAGTTTGCCGCCGATTTCTGGGCTTGGGTAAAAGATACCCGGGTGTTTGCCGTGCACGGGCCCATGGGCGCCGGCAAAACCACCACCATTGCAGCCCTGTGCCGGTACAAAGGCGTGCAGGAAGCCTTATCCAGCCCTACCTTTTCTATTATCAACGAATACCAGTTTAAGGAAGGAAGCCGGGAGCGAAAAATTTACCATATTGACCTGTACCGGCTGAAGGATGACGAAGAGGTGGTGCAGACCGGTGTGGAAGACTGTGTGTACAGTGGCGATATCTGCTTTGTGGAATGGCCGGAAAAGGCACCGTATTTGTTTGACGAAGAAGCGCTTCATGTGGTGATTGAGCCGGTGGGCGAAAAAGAACGGATGGTAAAAGTTTTAACTGCAGAAGCCTTTAAAAACCAATCTGTCGCAGAACAGTTGTAATTTGTAAAAAATTTAAAACCCCATATAGTAGCCAAGAACCCTGTGTATGTCTCAACCCAAACCAATTATCAGCACCGCCTTTAGTTACGAAACATTAGAGGAAACACTGGATATCAAACCCAAAGGTGCCAGGCTCCATATAGGCATTCCCAAAGAAGTGGCTTTTCAGGAAAACCGCATTGCCCTGACGCCCGATGCCGTCAGTGTGCTGGTGAGTAACGGTCACGAAGTAATTATTGAGCACAACGCCGGGGAGGCCGCCCACTACAGCGACCGCGACTATTCTGAAGCCGGAGCCAAAATTGCCTATGAGCGGCAGGAGGTGTTTAAAGCGCCCATCCTGGTAAAAAGCGCACCGGTTATTGAAGAGGACCTGCCTTTTTTGCAGCATGGGCAGATGATCATTTCGCCCATTCACCTCAGTGCCCTCAAGGCGGAGCTGCTGCAGAAAATGATGGATAAACGCATTACCGCCATTTCTTTTGAAAACCTCAAGGACGACAGCGGTACCTATCCCATTGTGCGCAGCATGAGCGAAATCGCCGGCAGTGCCGTCATGCTCATTGCCGGGCAGTACCTGAGTTCGGCCAACCGCGGCAAAGGCGTTCTGCTGGGTGGTATATCGGGTATAGCACCTACCAAGGTCATTATCCTGGGCGCCGGTATTGTGGGCGAATATGCAGCCCGGGCGGCCCTGGCGCTGGGCGCTTCGGTAAAGGTTTTTGATAACAGCGTGTACCGGTTAAAACGTTTGCAAAACAACATCGGCCACCGCTTATGGACCTCCGTGATTGAACCCCGCATGCTGGCCAAGCAGTTAAAAACCTGCGAGGTGGCGGTTGG
>JAEWAC010000300.1 GCA_023391895.1 Bacteroidota bacterium | reverse complement strand
TTGCTCTGGGTGGGCCGGGGTGTAGTATTTCACTACCGGTTCTTTCTTTTTAAGCCCGATGACTTCTTTGTTTTTAAAAGCCAGCGGAACGGCCAGGAACAAACCGAAAAAAACGCCAACGCCAATATTCAGGATAGCTGCAGTCTTTCTCTTCATAACACACGATTTCTCAGATTATTATAAAAGCAGTGTTGCTACAAAAAAAATGCCCGTAAAAAAAAGTGGAATGGTCTTAAAGTTGTCTTTGACCTAATAACAAATGTGCAAATGAAAGTGTTGATGTTGCTGCTGATTGGCGCTTCGTCCTGCAGCGTGAAGGAAAGCCGTTATGTAGATGTGAATACCGGTACGCCTTTTCAGCTGGTAAAAGATCCCCAAACGGGGTTGATGGTAGATGTGGAAACGGGTAAACCTCTCAACATATATGTGGACCGGCTGACCAGGGATACCATTGACGGCCGTAGCGGTGCTATCATAAACGGAGCGGTGAAAAAGGTGGATAAAAGCCTGTATGTTTATGTAGGTAAAAAGGCCTAAAAGCCAACCGCGTGGCCGCCTTTCGGCCAAAATCTATGGCTTATTACCAGTCTGTCAAACAGTCCTAGCAGAACGCTTGGAGTGAACAGCGGGCAAAATACTTTTCGTATGGGCTTTTAAAGGAAACCCATAAAAAAAGCTGCTGATGCTTCAGCAGCTTTTTTTATGGAAATCAACCCCGCGGAAACACTTTAGGGAGTTCCTTCCGTTACATTGTCGTTATTGTCACTGCCCAGGCTGTAGTATTTGTTTTCTTCATCGCCCTGTCCTAAGGCATCTGTAGTGGTTTCGTCGGTTTCTCCGGGAACATCCAGGTCTTCGCCGGTGCGTTCTTCGCCAAAGCTGCCTTCGTTCAGCCGCTCGCCCTGGAAGTCGGTATTGTCCATCGAAGCGCGGCGGAGGCGTTCATCATCGCCGGTGCGGATAAAGTCGGCCTGGGACAAGGTACGGCGTTCCTGCCGGCTTACATCGGCATCGGTACCCATGCGGTAGTCGGTGTCATCATCGCCCAAATCGGCGTCATCAAAAATACCTTCTCCTTCTTCATCATCCGATGAGATGGTGGTATCGGCCATCATGCCGGCCGGCGGCACATGCACAAACTCCTGGCCGGGTATGTCTTTTACATCCGGCAAATCAAGGGTCGTTTCATCGGGCTGCAGGCGCTCCTGATCATGCGGTGAATCCGGCAGGTCATTGGGTATGCTGGAGTGTTGTTCTGTTCGATTGGTTGTCATGTCTCTTTCTGCTCCGGAGCCTTCTCCTCTTGTATGATTTATTTTATCCATAATCGAGCTTTTATTGATTAACTGAAAATTTTGTGCCGTTAAGGCGGTGTCGGTACTTTGATTTGTGCCAGGCACCTCTTATTTTAGCGTCAACCAAAACAATAACCCTATGCTTAGCTTCTTGTTGATCTGGATTATTATCTGGTTGGCGGTGGTCGTACTGGTGATTGCCGGCGGGTGGAAAATCTTCTCCAAAGCCGGTCAGCCGGGCTGGGCCAGCATTGTACCTATCTACAACACGTGGGTGATGCTGAAAATTACCGGCAAGCCGGGCTGGTGGCTGATCTTGTTCCTGATTCCTTTTGTAAACATCATCTTCAGCATCTGGACGCTGAATATGCTATCCAAAAGCTTTGGAAAAGATGAAGGCTTTACCGTGGGCCTGACCCTGTTATCGCCTGTATTTATTCCGTTATTAGGCTTTGGCAGCGCTACTTACCAAGGGCCATACGGCGACCGCCAGCGCTTTGAAGAATACCAGAACAAACACCAGTTTGAATTTGAAAACAACTAATGTCACAGCCCGGCCATAAGCCGGGTTGTTTGTTGATGGACCGGTGGCGCATTTCTTTCAAAACCCCCTGTCTCAAAGCTGAAAAATAACGCAGCGCCTACAAATGAGCCTGACAGCGGCAATAAGGGTAAAAAAAATACAGATGTTGCCCGCAGGGGTTAGGCATAAGATTAGATGCAGGAAGTGGAAAGAATAAGTTATGAGTACATATTTCTTTAAAACAAATATCAACTGCCTGGGTTGTGTTACGCAGATCAAGCCACACCTGGATGAACTGGAGCAGGATAAAAGCATTGAACGCTGGCATGTGGATTTTAACCACCCGGAGCACATTCTGGAAATTGAAACCAACAAGCTGAGCCCCGAAGAAGTAAAGCATAAGATACGGGCCACCGGTTTTGAAGCCGATTTTACAAAAGCGCCACAGGCGCGGTAAATAAAAAAAAGCTGCATAAAGGATGCAGCTTTTTTTATGAGGTTTTTTTATGCGAAACGGCTATCCGTATGATGATTGGGTATTCACCTTTCACCATTCACCATTGACGATAGTATTTCATCAAATTGAAAACACTTGAGTATGATTAGTTCGTTTGGGCGGTGCCGGCTTTCTGCTTAATGGTCTGGTCAATTACGTTCAGCAATCCGTCTTTGCTTTTATCCAGCGTCAGTTCCCAGAACATAATGCCATTCAAACCCTTGTCTATCGCGTATTCTGTTTTCAGCTTAATGGATCTTTCGTTGTCAAAGGTGGTAAACAGCTGCCGGCCGGGGTGGTACATATAAGGTGCCTGTGCCACCTCGTCCCAAAAGTATTGGAAGCCATCCTGGGGCGAAAGTTTGGCTTCAAAACCTTTATAGGGATCAAAGCTTTTAAACTTGCCAGGTTGGTACAACCCGTTGTTGACATTTTGTACGCCTTCCCAGGTGCGTCCGTAAAAAGCCGCCCCGATCACCAACTGGTTGGCCGGTATACCCAGGTTAATTAAATACTGCACCGCATTGTCGGTGGATTCTTTTTGTTGGGGCGTGGAGTACAGGGGCGTGTGGTGGCC
>JAEWAC010000279.1 GCA_023391895.1 Bacteroidota bacterium | reverse complement strand
GCGCATAGTGCGCGGGCCATTGATGGAACAGGAAGGGAATGTGGTGTTGGTGAAGGGTAACAGGGTAAAGGTTGTTCTGCCTACGTTAGGCTATATCATGAGTGCGGAAGTGGAAAAAGCGGATGTGGAAGTGATCCGCACTAAAGACTCCGGAAATTCGAGTCCTATATAAAGGACTGCGCCAGGAAAGGAGCCTCCAAATTGGCCGTAGGCAAAGACTGGATCAGGAGTTAAACAACCCAAAACAGGGCATGAGCGTATCATAAAAGAGATAGGTAAGGCCATCAGAAAGTTAAGTTGAAACATAAGGAAAGAATAAGATTTTAAAGTACTCACCACAAAAGGATTGTGACTGAGTTGGGCAGAGCCTCATTGCTTTACAAAGTTTCCTCCACTAATTATCAAAGGCTTTTGGTTAACTTTTTAAGAATTATGCCAATTGGAAAACATGAGTGAAATAGTACCATCACCAGTACCTGCAGTTAGCTTGAAGAACATTGAGCCAAAAAACAGCCTGGCATTGATCACAAACCTGCTGAATGCAATTCATCTGGCCCAGATCAACTATTGTCACTGGAAGAGTAACGAACACTTGGATGCTTCCATGACGGGGGATACCGATCTGGATATGCTGTTTGATGAAAAGCAAAAAAAAAGCGTGGTTCAACTGTTGCAAACGCTTGGATTCAAACAATTCAACTCCATCCGGCAAAAACAATACAAGGATATTGAAGATTTTATTGGATTGGATTATCCATCGGGTAAAATTATTCATCTGCATACCCATTTCCGGTTGACCATGGGTGAGCCCTATCTCAAGGGTTATCAGTTAAATCTGGAGGACCAGATCCTGTCGGGCCGTGTGTTTGATGCAACCTTTGGTATCTACCGCATCAGTCCTGCCTTTGAATGGATTATGTTGTGTTTCAGGGAAGCACTGAAAATCAGAAACAGGGATGTGGTGGCGATGCATTTAAAAAACAAGGTGTATTACAACGGAAAAATAATGCGGGAATACCATTGGCTGAAGCAACGCAGTACGGTGCCGGAAGTAGAAGCGATCCTTAAATCGCTGTTTGTAAACCATCAGCCTTACCTGCAGTTGGTGACAGGGGCTTTTAACCGCAAACAGCTTCACCGGCTTTCCGTCTTGCTCAAAAAAGAATTCAAAAGCCAACGGCTTTATACACCCCTTCAAGCCCTGGTGCTGCGGTGGTACCGGGAATTGTCTATAACCTTTTTAAGAAAAACGGCCAGGCATATCAGCAGCCCCATCGTGTCTCAGCGCATCAATCCACGGGGAGGCCTGGTTATTGCCATCATTGGCGCTGACGGTTCGGGAAAGTCAACCGTTATTGCCCACCTTCATTCAACCTTCAGGAAAAAGCTGGACGTTTACAGGATCTATATGGGCAAGGGTAAGGCAAATGCCGCTTCCTGGCCCCGAAAGTTGTTATTGCTTTTCAAAAAAAAACCTGCTGCTAAAAGTGTTAAAAAACCTTTTGTTACAACAGGAACTGGTGAGCGGGAGAATAATCAAGTCGTTAAAACAAACTTGTTCAGGTGTATAGAAGCCCTGATGGTAGCTTATGAAAAAAGCCGGAAACTAAAGCAGATCAGTGCCGCTAAAAAGAAAGGCATGCTGGTCATTTGCGACCGGTATCCGCAAAACCAGTTGGTTGGTTATAACGATGGTCCGGTGCTGCATCATTTATTACAATCACCGAACCCGGTTTATAGAGCCATTGCACAAATGGAAGAGCGGGTATGTACCTACGCAGCACAAAATCCGCCTGATGTTGTATTTAAATTAGTGGCAGACGCAAAAACCATAGCAGACAGGAAGCCTAGTGGTGCCACCTTTGAAATGCTGGAACAGAAAATAGAAGGTATTAAAAATCTCATGTTTGCTGAAAAATGCCACGTTGTTACCATTGATGCCACCCAGCCACTGGAAAAAGTACTATGCAACATCAAAAAAGAAATTTGGGAGGCCTATCCATAATGCTTCAGGAAAAAGCAATTGGTATGGGTTTTTGAAAAGATTGCCAGCGCAACCGCAACCAGGCTGGATTTTGGGTGCAGTTGATTTTTATTGCTGATTACACCTTTTAACTTTTTTACTTATACGTAACTGTTATCGCTATTATGATTTGGTATTCTTCATTGACCGGAGAATTTCATAAAGTTGAAAACAGTTTAGTATCAATACACCCAAGCGCTTCTAAAATTGAAGTGCCCGTTTAACCTAAAAACAATTCCAGAGGACAGATTATTATGATTAACGAGGCCGTTGTTCAAAGTACAAGTGAAATCATACCAGATAAAGCAAGTGTCAGTAACCCTAAGAAAAAAGTAAAGGAAGACCTGAAACAGCGGGGTTATTTGAATACCCTGACCAGCATGATCGATTATGCAGGGGTTCAGATAACTGGTATCATAACAAGCCCTTTTATTGTAGGTGGGCTAGGGAGCGCCATGTATGGCATCTGGCAGATGCTGAGTCAAATGACCGGCTATGCAAAAATGGCGGACTCCAGGGCCACACAGGTGCTCAAATGGACGGTGGCAAAGAAAAAAGATGTTGCCGATGAAGAAGAACTGCGGAGTGATGTTACCAGTGCCTTGATAGTAACGGCCTTTATACTTCCTTTGATATTGATTGCTGGTGGTGTTTTAAGCTGGTATGCACCTTACATTACCAAAGCCGATCCGGCTTATTATAGCTTAATCAGGATCACCTGCTCTATTTTGGTTTTATCGCTGGCCATCTCTCGGATCTTTGATCTTTTTGAGGCTGTATTAAGAGGAATGAACCTGGGCTATAAGCGTATGGGCTTTCGTGCCACTATTGTGCTCTTTGGCGGCGCATTGAAGGTGCTGGCCATAACCCAGGGTTTTGGACTGGTGGGCTTATCGGCCGTGCAGATCGTGATCACCTTTATAACCGGCTTTACTTTTTATCTTATTGTAAAAAAACACATTGGTTGGTTTGGTTTTGGAAAAACCAATTTCAAAAAAGTGATCGCTTTTAGCCGGTTGAGTGGCTGGAATATGGCCAATACCACTACCGATACGCTACTCACCCAAAGCGATAAGGTTTTGCTGGGGTTTGTAGCCAGTCCTGTCCTGGTATCATCTTATGCGCTGACCACCTTTTTGCCATTAGCGGTACAGGGTGTGGTCTTCAGGGTGATCATTGGCATATTGCCAGGAATTGGAAAGCTGTTTGGTTTAAAAGAGTATGCCAAAATCCGTAAGGTGTGGGCCAACGTCAACCACTTTATACTACTGCTCACCACGGCGGCTGGTGTTGTTATTATTCTTTTCAACAACTCTTTTTTAAGTCTTTGGATAGGGAAGGGGCATTATGCGGGTAATGTAGCCAATGTTCTGATCATACTGATGATCATGCAGGATACCTTGATCAAGCATGACGGATATATCATAACAGCAACACTTGATCTGAAGAAAAAGGTGTATTTAACACTGCGTTCCGCCATTGTATTTATCGTGCTTGGGTTTGTGTTGGTTCACAATTGGGGTATTGTTGGGCTTTGTTTAAGTTTGATAGGCGGTAAATTCCTTTTGTTCGTTGGACAGCGCAAAGTTTTAAAGCGTAAAATGAAGCATCGTTCAGAGCTTCCTTTTTATAGAGTTATTCAGCCTTTGGTGATTTCACTGGTCATGCTGGGAACAGCCTTTTATCTATCCCATTTTATTCACCCCCTGGGCTGGCTTCAATTGATGGGTCTGATCCCTTTCACCTTTATCCTTTCTTTCCTTCTTTATTTTAAGTTGGGCATCCGCAAAGAACAAAGGTTGGAGTTGGTGCAAATTGTTTCTTCTATTAAATATTTCAAGTCCAACTAAGCTTTGGCAAATTCTGAATAGATGAGGATTTTATTTGTAGCGCCCCGTTTTCATACCAACCAGTTCCAGATGGTGAAAACGCTTCAGGAGAACAATCATGATGTTTTTTTTCATGTGGCCAGCCATGGGGCCACAGAAGATCATAGCCTGCTGACACCCATAAAATATGACCAAAGCCGGCTTTCCCTTTTGATTGAAAAGCTTATAGGAAAAGGCGGTGTAAACAGGCCTAATTATTTTCCAAACCCCATACGATACTGGAAAGTCTTTAAAAAGTTAAAACCCCATGTCGTCATAATCCGCGATCCTTATAAGTTTTTTTCTTTGATGGCTGCCTTTTTTTCACTGTTTACCAAGGCTAAAATTATTTTTTACACCCAGGAAGAACTGTTCCGGTTCAGAAGCCGCAAAACAAAACTGAAGCATACCCTTACCCTGCGCTTTTTCAAAGCAGCCTGGATGACGCCAAAATTGGGAGATGCCGGCCAATATAAACAGTTAAGGTATACGTACTATATACCCCTGCCCATTGCCACAAAGCCAATTGCTGCAACAGGGAAAGAAATTACTGGAGCGGAGCCAAAAATACTGATGATTGGAAAATACCACCAGGAGAGAAAAAAGCACCTCTTATTTATCAATGCGATCAACCAGCTAAAGAATAAGTATAAGTTTAAAGTAACGATCGTGGGTGAATGTATCAGGGAACAGCAACTGAAAAAATTCTCTGTGATCCAGGAAAGGGTTCACAGTTTAGGACTTGCTGACATGGTGGAACTTAAAAAGAACGTTCCATTTGATCAAATGGAGGCATTGTATACCTCCCATGACGTTTTTGTATTGCCGGCAGTGAGCGAACAATATGGCGTGTCCGTAACCGAGGCACTAGGGTATGGACTTCCGGCTATTTGCACCGACTCGTGCGGCGCCAGATATAACATTCGCCATGGAGAAAACGGATTCGTTGTTAAGTCCAACTCTTTAGAAGAGCTTATAGTTGCGCTGGATGCATTGATTGGCAATAAGAAAAGATTATGTGAAATGAGTCAGAAGTCTTTAGCCTATGTTGAGCAAAACCTGTCCGGCCATGCCTTTTATGAGCGGTTTTTACACCTGATCAATGACCGGTTTCAATTGCAGGAAAATACTGCCTAGTCGAAAGAATAAAAATGAACAACTCATTTGGCCGTACCGCTTTAGTACTATTTCATCCTTAAAACCTAAAAGAAATACCATGAACGCACTACTTTCCAAGGCTGTTTTTAAAGTGATTAAAAACCCGGAATTGAGGTGGAAACTCAAACAGCGTTTGCCTTCTGTTTTTTTTCACCCCCACATGGAACAACATGAATACTCTCTTTTTAGGGAGATTTCCAGTAATAAAACGACATTTTTAGAATATGGCTCGGGTGGGTCTACGATCTACCTGCTGAAGAAAAAGAAAGATGTTTTTTCTGTTGAATCCAATCCGGAGTTCTATAACTACATGAATTCGATCGATCTGGTAAGGAAATCTCAGGATAAAAATTTGCACTATCAGCTTATCGACCTGGGAGCAACCAATCAATGGGGTAAGCCCTTGTCGGATGAGAAGAGTAGTGACTGGTCAGCTTATTATTCCAAGATATGGGAACAGATTGACCCTGCTGTTGACAAGTTAGACCTGATTTTTATTGATGGACGTTTTAGGGTAAGTTGTTGCCTTTTCTCCATCCTGAAGCTGAAGGAATACAACTGGAAAGATCCTCTTATTGTCATGCACGACTTTTGGCGGAGAAAACATTATCATGTTGTTTTAAATTTTCTGCAGGAAATCCAAACTGCACAAAACCTTGCCTGCTTCAGGCTGAAAGATGATATAGATGTTGCTGCCGTAAGAGCTGCACTCCACGATTATGCCTTAGATTTTAGATGAAAATTCTCATCCGATTTTATCGAGCAAAACGGAGCAGATATATTATAAAGCACTAGTTGAGAGGTTAAATGAGCGCCTTTTTTCTTTTTATAGAAATAGCCAGTTATTTGTTTGCCGTCTATCTTTTTGTCACCAAGAAAGAACTGGCTATTATTTATATACCGGTGTTAATTTTTTCTAACATCATTATCGATGCCGTATTCTCCGCCTCCATTTATTATGCTACCATCTCGATTTTGATTTTATCCTGTATCCTGAAAAATGGTAGCTTTTATCGCAATAATATTTATGCTGTTCTTTCATTTATTTATATACTGATATTGCTGCCCAGGTCAAGTGATCTGGAATTCATCCGGCCGTCTGTTTTTTCTGTACTTTGGCTTTTCGCCACCATTCCTTTAATTCTTTCCGTGTATCAGAAATATCCAAGGGAAGTCATTTTTAGAGAAGTAACTAATGCAGGATTCATCATTATCTGTCTCTTTGTTGTAAATGTTTTGATTTCAACAAAAATGGGGTTTTCACCCAATCAGATGTATGGTATAACCACTGGTGTGTTGTATGGTAACCTGTATGGAGCCGGGTTCAATATTCTTGGTATTGCCATGTTTGTATCCGTTTTAAAGTTTCTCGATCGGAAGAAGCCTATTTACCTGTTGGTTATTATTGTTGCACTGGCATTTTTAGTGCTCAGCGTCAGGCGTTCGGTTATACTGATCAGTGGCCTTGGAGTTGCGATTGCATTCATAACCTTATTAACACAAAAAGAAGCACGGAAATTTATTTTTTTGGGTAGCCTGGTTGCTCTTGTTGGATATATAATCTATTCCAATACCAGTTTGATGGGGGAGTTTGAGGAGCGGTACGAACTCCGTAAACTGGATGAGCGGGAACTGGGCGAGGAAAAAAGGTTCATAGAATATGAGTTGATTTATAAAGACATGTTTGAGTATAAAGATTATAGCCCCTTATATGGCTATGAATTGTTTAACAGTTCGGGCCATTACGGAAAAGGTGTCTTCGAATTCAGAACGCTGCATGCCGATTTGCCCAGCATTGCCCACTCTACGGGCATTTTAGGATTGCTGCTTTATTTGCTGATGGTAAAAACGGCTTTTATCCGATCCTTCAAAGCATCAGAATCAATCCGCGATAAACTAATTATCTTTTTTTGTGCGGTAGCATTTATAACCTTTACCGTTACGGGACGATATACCGAAACTGGTTCTATGATTTTGATTTATCTGATTTTGATGTTGCCTTTTGCCAAGAACAATTTGGAAGATGATCCTCCAGCGTTGAACAATGCTTAAGTTTTGAAATAACACTGACATTTATGGCATTCCAGAGGGGCTGAAATAGTCATCCGGCCGTCTTAGTATAAGAAATTTTAACTAAATATAATATCTGTGCAGCGGTCTGTTTTGCTAATGGGATTCCGATGGTTTTAAAGTTCCTTGAAATAAGATGATTGTTCCAGACTTTCTTATGGCTTTTTCACCAAATTAGAATATCCTGAATGTCGCATCTTTTTATAAATGTTTGTAATGGATGAATGCTAGAATTATAGAGATTGTAGGCCCGCCGGGAATCGGCAAAACAGCGATCTATGGTTCTTTATGCAAAACCTGGCGTCCTGTTTTTAGCTGGATTCATCAGGATGCACTCTTATCGCCTAAGCCCCACTTTTCAGAAGTTGGCAAATGGTTGAACTATAGCTTTCGGGCTTTGTTGGGTAAAAAAAATGCTAAGAGTATACCGGCAGAGTTCGGAATGCGCTTCATTAATCAGCACCAGGAACTGGCTGATTTTTGCTGGAATTATTTGACTTCTACTTATGCTAAGGAAACTGATAAGCGTTTCCGGTCTGCCTATCTATTGTTCACAGATTTTTGCCGGTACCAGGCCATTTTAGAAAGACACTCCCATAGGCCTTGTATCATCAATGAGGGCTTATTGCAAAAATCTTTCTTTGTCGATAATGAAACCCAGCCATTATCTGCAATATTGAATAATTATTTTTCTCTGCTGCCATTGCCTTTTGCCGTGATCAATGTGAATACCTGTGATAAAAATATAATAATTGAAAGGCTTCAAAACAGAAACAAGGTTATTCCATCACATAGAGGAAAAGATAGTGAGGCCTTGCTCCTGGATATTGCAAAATGGCAGCAGTTATTGAATAGTATGGTCGGTATTATGCAGCAGAAAGGAGTAAGAGTATTGGAGGTAGATGGACAGAGGCCTATTAAAGAAAATGTAAGTTTTATCAGAAAAGAACTCGGTGCAAACTAAAATGAGAATATAAAAAACCGTTATCCAAAATGAAATGCTAATCTTTGACTATTGCTGAAAAACAATTTAAAAAGTTACAAGCTTTTTTGCTGTGGATAACAACTTAATTTAACCTGGCACCTGAAACCAAGATCCGTTCTAAATTTTGTAATTAAAACGTAAAACCAGTGTTTAGTGTTGTAATCCCGCTTTATAATAAAGCCACTACCATTGCTGATACACTTAATTCAGTTTTGAAACAAACCTTTGATGATTATGAAGTGGTTGTTGTAGATGATGGTTCAACTGATGAAAGCTTGAAAATAGCACAGAGCTTTTTCAATCCAAGAATCAGGATTTATTCTAAACTGCATGAAGGCGTTTCTGAAACAAGAAACTATGGTATTGATCAAGCCAGAGAAAAATACATTGCTTTTTTAGACGCGGATGATTTATGGGAGCCAGATTACCTGAAAGAAATGTTTTGGCTGATTAAGAAATACCCTGATTGTTCCATGTTTGCTT
>JAEWAC010000219.1 GCA_023391895.1 Bacteroidota bacterium | reverse complement strand
CACCGGCTGCGCTTTGCTGGCGCCGCAGCTTTTCAGCGGCCCGCGAGGTGTAGACGGCAACGGCTTCCGTAATGTCTTTCAGGCTGGTAACGGCATTGCCAAACATGCGGGTAGTGGCGATTATTTTTTTGTTGGTGAGCTGCTCCTCCATCATAATCGCCGGCTCTCCTCTCAGTTCCTTAATCAGCCGTACGCCTACCACACCACCCAGGTTTTTGCGGGCCCATTCCATATCCATATGGCGCAGGTGCCAGGCCGTTTCAATACCCCACATCTGCAGCTTTTCGGCGTACTTGGTGCCAATGCCCCACACATGTTTGACCTCGGTGGCCTGTAGCGCTTGCCGGATGTTTTCTTCTTCTGCCAGTACGGTGATGCAGCCGGTAGCAATTTTACTTTTTTTGGCCAGGCGGTTGGCCAGCTTGCTCAGGGTTTTGGTGGGGGCGATGCCTACCGACACCGCTACACCCGTCCAGCTTTCTACCGTATGCTTTACGGCCTTTGCAATGTCGTTCAGGCTTTGGGGGGGAAAGCTTTCCAGGTTTAAAAAGGCTTCGTCTACGGAATACACTTCTACCTTGTCCTGCCCGACCACACTTTTCAGGGCTTCCATTACCCGCCAGCTCATGTCGCCATACAGGTTGTAGTTTGAGGAAAAAACAGCTACGTTGTTTGCTTCAATCAGCTCCTTGGCCATAAAGAACGGGCCTGTCATGTTTACACCCAGTTCCTTGGCTTCGTCCGTACGGGAAATGATGCAGCCGTCGTTGTTGCTCAATACCACCACGGGCTTTTCTGCCAGTTCGGGCCGGAACACTTTTTCACACGAGCAATAAAAACTGTTGCAATCTACAATAGCAATCATGGGCCTGGTTTTAGTAGAACAAAGATAGAAATTGCTAAATAGTTTAGCATTGGCGGTTGTCCACATTTCTGAAATCCAGCTTCTAATTATTGGCCGTAAACTTGCAATGGGTAAAACAATTTAAAAGAAAATCTGACTTTTATGAAACACATTGCCTGGATCGTAATTTTAGCTGCATTGGGGTGTAACCAGTCGCCTGCACCCAGTACTGCAACGTCGGACACGGCCACTTCCAACAGCAGCAGTACCTCCATCAGCAACGGAGCAGCAGCCGGTGCTTACAACAGCCTGTCAGGCTGCTACCGTTGGGTGCATAACCGCGACACCATCAAGCTGAAGCTGGCCATACAAGACACGCTGGTAAACGGGCAACTGGCGTACGACAACTACCAGATAGATGGCAGTGCCGGCACCCTTAAGGGTACGGTGCGCAACAACCAGATTGTTGCTTTTTATGATTTTACTTCAGAAGGTATGCAGTCGGTACGCGAAGTGGCCTTCCGGGTAGAAGGCAGCCGCCTGGTACAAGCCGGTACCCGCCAGATGAGCTACCGGCGCGACACGGCGGTTTATCCCGATCATCAGCAGATAGAATGGGATAGCAGCCGCATTTTTCAACCCGTAGACTGCGGGTCCCTATGGCAGCCGTAGCGGGCACTTGCGGAAAACATCACCTGGCCCCAAACGGATGAGCTATTTGGCTGGCAACCTTTTTGCAAAATCATTATAAAACTCGGGTATGAATTTAAAGCGTGTATTTGGAGTTATTCTCACCATTCTGGGCATTGCCGGGCTTATTTATGCTGCCATGGTATTCATGGATGCCAAGGGTACTGAAAATCAAATAAAAACTCTTTTGGTATATGGCATTTTGGGGGCCGTGTTCTTTTTTACCGGCATTGGCCTTATCAAAGGTACCCATGACGATGCCCGACCACCCGCAAGCTAAGTGTTTGCCATTAATAAGACTGTGCAGCCATTGAACCTGTCTTGTGCCGGCATGGGGTTTTAAGCCATTTACCTTTGCAGCACATAACAGTGTTTTATGAGAAAACCCACCTTCCTGTTAGCAGCGCTCCTGCTAACAGCTCCACTCTTTGCACAGCAGGTGGCCGGCGTTGTAAATGATGGGCAAGGCAAACCCATCAGCGGTTCCACGGTTTCCTTATTGCGCAGTAAAGATTCTCTGGTTTTAAAATATGCCGTAACGCAGGATGATGGTGGGTTTAATTTTGATAACACCAAAGAAGGCCATTACCTGGTGGGCGTGAGTTATGTAGGCTATGCTCCTGCCTACTCTGCGGCTTTTCAGGTTAGTGGAAAAGATATAAAACTGCCACCCATTGCACTCAGTAAAAGCAAAGAAGAGTTGCAAGGCGTAACCGTAACTGCCCGCAAACCGCTGGTAGAGGCCAAGGCCGATAAAATGGTGTTGAATGTAGAGGGTACCATCAACGCCACCGGCTCCGATGCGCTGGAACTGTTGCGCAAATCGCCGGGCGTGCTGGTAGACCGGGATGACAACCTGAGCCTCAGTGGCAAAAGCGGCGTACAGGTGTATATTGATGGGCGACCTTCGCCCTTGTCCGGCAAGGACCTGAGTGAATACCTCAAAAGCCTGCAGGCCTCGCAAATAGAAGCTATTGAAATCATCACCAATCCTTCTGCCAAGTATGAAGCAGCGGGCAATGCCGGTATCATCAACATCCGGTTAAAGAAAAACAAAGCCTACGGCACCAACGGTTCTGTTACGGCCGGCTATAACATCGGTGTGTATCCCAAATACAACGGCGGCTTTTCCTTGAACAACCGCAATAAAGTGGTTAACCTGTTTGGCAATTACAACTTCAACCGCAATCACAACTACAACTTCATCAACATCTACCGCGATGTTTCCAATACGACGTTTAACCAGCGTTCGAACAATGAATTCAAAGGCTTGTACCACAACTACAAAGCCGGGGTGGATTATTCTTTAAACAAGCGTACTACTTTGGGCCTCATTGCCAACGGCACCATCGGCAAGTCAGACTTTGCCAATATCAGCCGCACCTATATTAACTATGGCAATGCCGGAACTGCCAATCAAATTCTGGTGGCCAACAACACCAACGACATGAACCGCTCCAACCACAACTTCAACCTGAACTATCGCTTTGTCGACACGGCCGGCAAGGAGCTGAACCTGGATGCGGATTATGGCTTGTACCGAAACCGAAGCGACCAGTTGCAACCCAATATTTACTATGATGCCAGCGGACAACAGGAACAAAACCGCCTGGTATACAACATGCTGGCCCCCTCCAATATTGACCTGTATTCTTTCAAGGGCGATTACGAGCAAAATTTTAAAAAAGGCAAACTGGGTATGGGGTTTAAAATATCTTATGTCAATACCGACAACGATTTTGAACGCTATAATGTATACACCACCGGCAAGGAGCTGGATACCCTGCGCAGCAACCGCTTTGACTATAAAGAAAACATCAATGCCGCTTACGTTAATTACAACCGGTCTTTTAATGGCTTTATCCTGCAAGCCGGCCTGCGGCTGGAGAACACCACTTCCAAAGGACGCTCCACCGGGTTCCGGCAGGTTGATGGCAGTTATGTGAGCTATGATTCTTCTTTTACCCGGCCCTATACCGACCTGTTTCCCAGTGCTGCCATTACATTTAATAAAAACCCCATGAGCCAGTTCAGCCTCACCTACAGCCGCCGTATTGACCGGCCTGCTTACCAGGACCTGAACCCGTTTGAATTCAAGCTGGATGAAAACACGTTTCAGAAAGGCAATATTGATTTAAGGCCGCAGTATACCAATAGCTTTGGCATTACCCATACGTATAAATCCAAGCTGAACACCACCTTAAATTACAGCCATGTAAAAGACATGTTTGCGCAGCTGCTGGATACCATCGAAAAAACCAAAAGCTTTATTACCCGTGAAAACCTGGCGACCCAGGATATTGTCAGTCTCAACATCAGCTATCCTTTTCAGCACAAGGGCTTTTCTTCTTTCATCAACCTCAATAGCTATTACTCGCACTACAAGGCAGATTTTGGTGCAAAAGGCCGGCAGATTGACCTGGATGTATTTGCCTATAATTTGTATATGCAAAACAGCCTGAAGTTTGCCAAAACCTGGACGGTGGAACTCAGCGGCTGGTACACTTCTCCTTCCATCTGGCAGGGCACCTTTGAAACCCGCGCCATGGGTGGTATAGATGGCGGTATGCAAAAGCAAGTACTAAAAGGTAAGGCTACGGTAAAAGCTACGGTAACTGATCTTTTCCTGACCATGCGCTGGAGCAGCGAGAGCAACTTTGCGGGGCAATATGTAAAAGCCAGTGGTGGCTGGGAAAGCCGACAGCTCCGGCTCAATTTTACTTACCGCTTTGGCAGTAACGAGGTAAAGGACGCCCGCCAGCGTAAAACCGGGCTGGAAGATGAAAACAAGCGGGCCAACAGCGGCAGCGGTGGCATAGGACAGTAAGTGCATTGGTTATGGCATAATAATTTAAAAGGAAAGGAGGGGTTAGTGCCCTCCTTGCTTATGTATAAACTTTTTATTATTAGTGGTATGGTTGCCCTGTGCGGTTGCAGCAATCACAAAACAAGTGATGCGGTATCACGTTCTTCTGACAGTGTTGCCTCCGGCCAAACCGTTCATGCCCATGCTGCAGATACCATTGTAACCGGCAGCCGGCCCATTGCACTGGCGGGTTGTTACGAAATGGTATTCAAAAAAGACACCGCCACGCTGCAGCTGCAGGTAAACGATTCTACGGTAAAGGGCCAACTGGATTACTATTTATGGGAAAAGGACAGGAACACAGGACAATTGAATGGTGTGCTGCGCAACGACCTGATCGTAGCCGATTATACGTTTCAATCCGAAGGTGTGATCTCAGTACAAGAGGTGGTTTTTAAAATCAAAGACGATACGCTGCTGCAGGGGTTTGGTGACCTAGTAGAAGAAAAGGGAAAAGTAGTATTTAAAAATAAAGAAGAACTCTTATTTCAGCCCGATCATCCTTTTATAAAAGTGAGTTGTCCTTAGGTAAAGTATATGGATTGTTAAAATGCCGGTAATCTAGCCTGGCCGTGCTAAATTAGCACAGTGAGTTTCATATTAAATATTGATACGGCTGTAGCATCGGCTTCTGTGTGTTTATCCCACGAAGGAAAAAGCAAGGCATGGAAAATCAATCCGGAGCCTAAAGACAGCGCGGCCTGGCTGCATACCGCCATCTGGCAACTGCTGCAGGAGGCTCATCTATCACTGCACCAGTTAAGTGCCATTGCCGTTAGTGCAGGACCGGGTTCATATACCGGTTTGCGCGTAGGTATGGCTTCCGCAAAAGGCTTGTGTTATGCCTTGGATAAACCGCTCATTACCATCAACACCTTGCAAATGATGGCGGCTGCTGCAGTAGCAGCTGGTGTGGACACCCAGTTGATTTGTCCCATGATCGATGCCCGCCGCATGGAAGTGTTTGCGGCTGTGTACAACCCGCAACTGCAGGAGGTGGCGCCGTCCAGGGCTGTGATTCTTCAGGAAGATTCTTTTGTTGAATTTTTAGCGCAGAACACGGTTTGTTTTTTAGGCAACGGCAGCAAAAAGTTTAAAAGTGTACAGTCGCATCCCCATGCATTTTTTAATGATATATCTGTCAACGCTACACATATAGCCGATTTGGCTCATATGGAGCTTTTAAAAAATAATTTTGCCGATCTTGCTT
This sequence comes from Bacteroidota bacterium, assembly GCA_023391895.1. Lineage (GTDB taxonomy): Bacteria > Bacteroidota > Bacteroidia > Chitinophagales > Chitinophagaceae > Flavisolibacter. The sequence continues at coordinate 4,332 of JAEWAC010000219.1, read as the reverse complement.
ACACAGAGCCGTTCTATGGAAAAGAATTTTACAGTCCGGCACACAACAATTGATATGGAAAATTTGTTATTTATAAAATAATGTATCATAATTGCAGTGTAAGCATATACATTTGCACGCAATAAAGGTCATATAGCTCTTTATTTATATTGTATCTAATCTTATTGTATCTATGAACGAAGTAATTGAAAAATCCACAGCAGTGGAAAAAGATTTGAAGATTGATTTGCTGCAGCTGAAGAAGGCCGCCCTGATATTGCGGGCCATCAACCATAAGCTTCGTCAGCAAATACTGAAGCTGATCCACCAGAAAGAGAAAATCACAGTAACAGAGATTTATGTAAAACTGCGGTTAGAACAATCTGTTGCATCTCAGCATTTAGCTATCCTGCGCAAAGCCGGCTTTGTTACCACCACCCGTGATGGTAAGTTTATTTATTACTCTGTTAACCACCAGCGTTTAGCAGATGTACAACGCTTTGCACACGACCTGCTGAAATAGAAGGACCATCAGCTCAGCCTGTTAGTGGCTACAAATGGATTATTTTTGTAGCAAAGGATATTTATGTTCGTCAAACAACTTTATACAGGCTGTCTTAGCGAAGCCGCTTATTATATTGAAAGCAATGGTGAGGCTGCTGTTGTCGATCCGCTCCGCGATATTGATGCTTACCTGCAACTGGCTCAAGAACGAAATGCCACCATCAAATACATCTTTGAAACGCATTTCCATGCAGATTTTGTAAGCGGTCACATCGACCTGAGCAAGGCTACAGGAGCCACCATTGTTTATGGGCCCCATACCGAAGCTTCTTTCCCCGTACATATTGCCAAAGACGGCGAAACGTTTTCCTTAGGCGCCGTTACCATTAAAGTACTGCATACACCCGGTCATACCTTAGAATCATCGTGCTACCTGCTGCAGGATGAAAACGGTACCGACCATTGCGTATTTACCGGCGATACTTTGTTTGTCGGTGATGTAGGCCGGCCCGACCTGGCGCAAAAAGGAACAGAACTGACTCCGCAGGACCTGGCAGGTATGCTGTACGACAGCCTGCAACGCAAAATAGTGCCGCTGGCCGATGATGTGCTTGTATACCCGGCGCATGGTGCCGGCAGTGCCTGCGGCAAGAATTTAGGCCCCAATACCTACAGCACCATTGGTACAGAAAAGCAAACCAACTACGCTTTGCTGGTTGCCAGTAAACAGGACTTTATAAAAGCGGTAACAGAAGGCCTGAGTGCCCCACCGCAATATTTTCCCATTAATGCACAAATCAATAAACAAGGTTACGAGAGTATGGATACGATATTGGAAAAAGGATTGACACCGCTGACTGTAGCACAGGTAAAAGAAGCGCTGGAGCAAAATGTGGTGTTGCTGGATACCCGCCCGGCAGAGGTGTTTACGCAAGGCTTTGTGCCGGGCTCCATCAGTATTGGCCTGGAAGGGCGCTTTGCGGAATGGGCCGGCAGTTTGTTACCTTTTGACCAGCCCCTGATGCTGGTAACAGAGGCTGGACAGGAAAAAGAAACTGTGGTTCGCCTGGCCAGGGTAGGCTTTAGTAATGTAACCGGTTACCTGCAAGGTGGCTTTGAAGCCTGGCAGCAATCCGGCGAAGAAATAGACCTGATCATAGATGTAGAAGCCGATGAACTGGCCATGGATATTCCTTTTGATGAAAACCTGGTGGTACTGGATGTACGCAAGCCGGCAGAATATGCAGAAGGTCATGTCAAAGACGCCCTCAACATTCCGCTGAACGATCTGGCGGACCCGGTAAACATGTCGGCTCTTGAAGACGAGCAAAATGTATATGTGCACTGTGCCGGCGGGTACCGCAGTGTTATTGCCGCCTCGCTGATCAAGCGCCAGGGCATTCACAACATCCGCAACGTAGTGGGCGGCTGGGGTAAAATAAAAGAACAGGAAAAAATAGAAACCGTAAAAGATAAGAGTGTGCTGAACTAAGCACGGCATCATATAGTAAATAAAAAGCTGGCAATCCTACTGCCAGCTTTTTATTTATCCTCATCAATTGATGACAGGACCATATTCGGGTTTCCACTCCAGCTTCCAGCGGCGATGGCTCCACAGCCACATTTCAGGATTGGCGCGAATTACATTTTCCAGATAAGCCACGTATTGCCGGGTTAAGGCTGCTTCCGGCAGGTTGTGCGGCTCGGTAATCGCCGGGCTAAAATGCGCCTGGTAATAGCCCCGCTTCTTTTTGGTAAAATGGCAAAAGATCACCGCCGCTTTGGCATTCTTGGCGGCTTTTTCAGGGCCTTTTAAAAAGGGCGTAGGCCGGCCAAAAAAGTTGACCCAGTACGCGGCCCGCGGATGCCCGGGGTTTTGATCGGCAACCAGCGCCAGTACATATTTTTGATTACGATAGGGTATCAGGTCGTGGCTCATATTGGTGGCAGATAGTAACTGCGCACCGGTTTTTGAACGGATCTTCATAAACAACCGGTCCATAACCTTGTTTTTGATAGGCATGTATACTGTAAGCAGCTGGTATGGAAACCGCAACGGCATACCCAGGTTACCCAGTTCCCAATTGAAGTTGTGGCCTAAATGCACCTGGCATTTATAGTCCTGCTTATACAACTGCTCAAAAAGTGTTGGATCGGCTATAAAGTGTTTGCGAAACCAGTTATCACTGGCACTGATGAACTTGATGGTTTCAATAAAATTATCAGTAAAGTTGCGATAGAACCGCCTGGCTATTTTTTCTTTTTCGGCTGCTGTTTTTTCAGGAAAAGCAATGGACAGGTTGTTCAGCACCACTTCTTTGCGGTAGCCAATCACATGATAAATAAGCCAGTGGCTAAAGTCTGACAGCAGGTACAGAACACGCAACGGCAGCAGCGACAGCAGGTACAAAAAACCATAAACAAGATAGTACATAATGTGTTGCAAAGATAAGCAGGCCGGCGGGATGAAATGCTTATGTAGATTTATACATTACGATGAAATTTCAGGTGTATCAGCAATCAGCTAAATCAGGATTGGCTATTTGAAGTAAAGGAGAAATGTGCTCCAAAGAAAAGACGCTCAACTTAACCGTTCTAAAAGCGTTAAAGCAGCGGATGCAGGTCGTTGAAATTACAACTGGGGTTAGCGCATAAAACCGTCATAGGTTTTTTTATTTTCCTAAAAGATCTGTTTTTGAATTCATCTCTTATACGAAACTGATATTCGTATGATGATTTAGTATTCACCATTGACGGTAGAATTTAAAAAAGCTGGAAACAATTTAGTATATGATATTGGACCGTATGGCTGCACCATCTATGAAAGTGTAAACTTCTTCAAAACCCCATATAGGTGATTCAATGCTTTGGGTAGACAGATTTGAAACTTTGTGGCCTGACAATGGCTATATGGACTTTTAAAGCTTTTCCATAAAAATAAGAGAGCCGTAAAATTAAGTTTTACGGCTCCCGTTTATGAATGGTTCTTTCTGTAATCTATCATCGGCCTAAGTTCCCCTTCAGGGGACAGGGGCATTAAAAAGCTTTTTTATTACCACTGTTGTTTTGCCGGTTGATATCGGGCAGTTTCTTATCCGGGTCTAGGATCACATCCGTAATGCGGCTGGTAGTGGTTACGGTAAAGGTCCATTCGGGACCCCGCTGCCACACTTCCACCGGCAGGTGCAGGCGCTGGGATTTGCCGTTGCTTTCCTTGATCAGCACATCAACCGGCATGACCATTTGCTCCAGGTTTTCGATGGTAATGGCGGCCCCGTTTTGCGGCTGGTTGTCCAGGTATTTTACCTCTTTTACAGCCTGGTCCAGACGCCAGTTATGCAGCACCCAGCCCCGCCAAAACCAGCTTAAATCTTCGCCGGCTACATTTTCCATGGTATGAAAAAAGTCCCAGGGGGTAGGATGTTTAAAAGCCCATCGCTGAATGTACTCCCTGAAGGCGGCATCAAAGCGTTCGGGGCCCAGCACCACATCGCGCAAGGCATTGAGCATGATGGACGGTTTTTCATAGGCGGCGATGCCCAGGTTGCTTTGCTGCACCACATCAGGCGTGGTCATCAACGGGTCCATCGATTTGCTGAAAACATAAGGTGTTATATCGCCGGGAAAATAGCTGAAGTTGGCAAACTCGCCCTTGTTGAAGGCCTGGGTAGACAAGCCGTTGATAAAGGTGTTAAAGCCCTCATCCATCCAGGCATACTTGCGTTCGTTGCTGCCCACGATCATCGGAAACCAGGTGTGGCCAAACTCGTGGTCGGTAACACCCCATAATGCGGCGCCAGAATCGGAATAACTGCAAAATACAATGCCCGGGTACTCCATGCCACCCAC
>JAEWAC010000215.1 GCA_023391895.1 Bacteroidota bacterium | reverse complement strand
CATCAGACCCGCGACCCCTGAAGATCGACCCGCCATCATCAACCTTTTACGCCTGTCACTGGGCGAGTCAAAAATACCTAAATCAGAAGGCCTCTGGCGCTGGAAACACGAAGAAAATCCTTTTGGTCCTTCTTACGTGTTGCTGGCCGAAGAAAACGACACCCTGATTGGCCTGCGTGCTTTTATGCAGTGGGACTGGCAATGGCAGGGTAAAACCTACAAAGCCATCCGTGCCGTTGATACGGCCACGCATCCCGAACACCAGGGGAAAGGCATTTTCAAAAAACTCACGCTGCAGCAGGTGGAAGCCTGCAAGCAACAAGGCGTTCATTTTGTTTTTAACACCCCCAACGATCAGAGCCGTCCCGGGTACCTGAAAATGGGCTGGGTGGAGCAAGGCAAAATGCCCTTAAAGTTTAAAGTGCTCAACCCCCTGTCGCTGGCGTATAACAAGTTTTTCAACAAAGACAAATTTGCCGGCGAAAGCACCGATCCTTCACCCGTTCAGGAATGGAAACCGGAAGTGGCAACTCTTTCAAAAACCCATATCGCCACTACCGGTCATATGGCTGCTGTACTGTCGCCTGAATATATTACCTGGCGCTATGCCAACAACCCCTTGTTCCGCTACAACTATTTTACCGACCACCAGAACTTTTTGGTCATCAGCCGCATCAAAAGCCATTCTTTTACCAGTGAGCTGAGGATTGTGGAATACATCATTCTCAACCCCAATGCCGACGCTAGTAAAGTAAACACTGCCATCAAAAAAGCTATACTCCAATTCTGCAAAGCCCACCAGGTTGACTTCATTTCGCTGTCCGGAGTGCAATACCAGCTTTGCAAATCTTATGCTAAATGGATGGGCTTGTTACCGGTCAAACCATTAGGCCCCATGGTCACCTTACGGGATCTGAACCTAAATGGCCAGTTTCCGCAACTGTTAGATACCCAAAACTGGGCCTACTCGTTAGGCGACCTGGAACTGTTTTAATGAACCGGGGGCGTATGGACTTTTGAATGAGTTGCCGGTTTGGTTTCATCACCCAACAGGTGCTCTGCATACTCCCCCATATTCCAACTCTTCATGCCATAGCGGCTTTTGTATTCCTTGTATTTTTTCAAAACGGTTTCCAGCATTTCCAGGTTTTGTTCCGGGTAGTCGCCAAAGTTTTCGGGGTGCCACCACAAGTGATAGCATTCTTTTTGTTGAGCAGCCGTTTTCAGTTCCTGCATCACCCTTCTTAATCCCAGTTGATTGGCTATTTTGTATTGCGGACTCCACGGCCGCAGCAGTCGGCTGGCCGGCAGTTGCAGCGGTTCGCCGGGGCGTACGGCTATCCTGCCTAAGGGATAGGACATCCGGCCACTGCCCATGGGTACATAAGCATCGCCGGTGCGGAACACTTTTCTCAACAAGCTGGAACCATCATTGGCAATGGGGCTCCAAAACCAGGTATCGGGGTTGGTGCGCACCACCTCTATGCTGTTCTCTATACAAGCCTTCAGGTTGTTGGGATTAAACTGGTTTCTGGGAAATACCAGCGATTTCATTTTAGCGCCCAGTTTAGCCGCCGCCCTATTGGCAGCCTGCAGGTCGGCACCAAATGCATCCTCACCATTTAATCCTTCCAGGCAATAGTAGTGACTAAAGGTATGGGTGCCCAGCTCCTGCCCCGGGTATTGCAGAATGGCCGCTACGCTTTCCGGTGCAAAATGCGCCCAGCGGTACCGGTCGTGCAGGCCGTGCTGCTCCACCCATTTGTAGGCTGAATATTTTTCGTTGATATAATCGGGTTGTGTACAGGGCTTCAGTTGTTCCCATTCCTGCCGGTCATGGGCAAACAGGCTGCCCACAGTAGCCCAAGTCACATGCACGTCGTATTTGGAAAAAAGCTCCAGTAGGGTGGGTATAATTCGCAGGGTATTGCGGTAGCAGGCTTCCCTTGCCTGCCGGTCTCTTTTATCAAAAACGCCCCAGTGCAATTCAAAGTCGAGAGAAATCGTAAATATGCCTTCCATTTATATTTCGTTAGTTGCCAGTAAGGATGCTTCTTCTTGTTGCTTTTTTTCCGCAGCCAGTTTCCTTCTTTGTACCAGCCTCGCTTTTTTAAAATCCAAAAAGGCCAGTATGACAAAAAGAAAGAAATACATGATCATGCTTTTTTGCCGGATGATGATGCCCAGGTTGGACAATGTACCAGACAAGGCAAAAGAAGTAGCCAGAAAAATAACCGCACAGGTTTTTACCAAAGCCGGGCCTTTACGTAAAAACTTGAAAAAGCCACCCTTGAATAGTTTGGCGGTAAGTATGAGGTATAAAAGATTTTCCATTGAAACAATCAACCCGATGGGGTTGGGTGCATCCACAAAAAGCGGCCGGTACCAAAAGGTAAACAGTTTGAACACCAATGGATAGTTGGAAATGTTGATGCCCGAACCGGCCTTGGCCAGCTCTCCTGAGCGGTGACTGGCAAACTGGTCAAAGCTCTCCACCAGGTTGTCACTGTCCAGACCTGCAAATGCCATGATCTGGTCAAACATTAATATCAACGCCAGCGAACTGCCGGCCAGTACGAGAAACTTTTGGTAAAACGGAACCTTTTGCCGCCCGGTAAACAAGCCTACAATAATGGCAACCGCCATAAATAAAAATACGTGCGGCCGAATCTGGTACACGATCAGTAATCCCATTACCAGGGCGGTTCTTCGAATGTTCATCCGGCTCAGACCATAGATGGCCATACCTAAGCCAAAAAACATGATGGAGCCCTTGCCCAAAGAAGCGGTCCAGAAGTGCATGTTGGGCAAAAAGAAAATAAGGGTCAGCAGGTCGTACCCCTGCCACTTATGCTTAAAAGTGAGATTCTCCTTGAAAAAAATATAAAAATAAACAAAGCCCCAAAAGCCCAGCCAGGCATACAACACCATCATCATTTCATAGGAAAAATGCAGGTAATTGATGATGGGATAGTTGATAAAATCCAAAAACTTGGTACCGGTCTGGTAAATGCTTAGCCAGTCATCATAATCTGATTGCGGCCGCCGGAAGTAACCCGCCGAGTCAGATGGATTGAAGGCTGCATAGGTATAATACACCCCGGCAAAAAACATGTGGTACCAGAACAACTTATTCATCAGGTTCAGGTTCAGCCACCGAAGCCGGGCTTTAAACCCTTTCAGCAATTGCTGGGTAAGCGCAAACAGAACGAATATCAACAATAATCCGCCAATCACTTTGCTTTATTTAACAGGTCATCATATATAGTTTCAATCTCACTGACCATTTGCTGCATGCTAAAATGCGCCTCCACGGTTTGCCTTGCAGCCCTGCCCATAGCCGCCGCTTTTTCAGGATGCTGCAGGTAGTCCGCCAGCCGGTCTACCAGTTGCAGGGGTTCTGCTACAGGCACCAGCAGGCCGTTTTGGTTATCGGTTATCAGTTCCGGAATACCGCCTGCAGCCGTACTGGCCGGCATGCATTCCATGCTCATGGCTTCGAGCAAGGCAATGGGCAATCCTTCAAATTCCGAGCTCATCATAAAAATATCCATGGCTTTAAGATAAGGTCGGATTTCGGTTTGCAGTCCTGCAAAATGAAGATACCTTTCTTCCAGTCCCAGGGCTTTGGCTTTTTCGTGGATCTCTGCTTTCAACGGTCCATCCCCTACGATCAGAAAATGGGTTCCGGGAAACTGGTCATGCAGCTTTTTGGCGATCTCCAGCCAAACCGGCAGTCTTTTCTGTACCCGGAACACGCAGGTAACGCCTATGACCATGGCGGTTGCCGGTATGTCAAACTCGCGGCGAATGTCCCTATCGGTGGGAATAGCTTTGCAAAACTTTTCGGTATTGATACCATTCAATACCACCTGCACCTGCGGGTTGGCTTTGCGGTAATGGGTTTTAATGGAATTGGCCACATCACCGGAAACGGCAATCACCCTTTGTTGGCTGGAAAAACTCAGCTTGTTTAAGTGATAGGTAAACTTATGGTAGCGTTCCCACTTGTTGTGTTCTGTATACACCACCGGCACACCGGTGATTCTACCTACAATGCGCCCTACAATGCCCGCCCAGGGCAGGTGACAGTGTATAAGCCGGATGTTGTGCTGGCGTACATAAGCTACGATTTTGAACACCTTTTGAAAAATCTCAAAATTGTTTTTGGCCGCCATACAGGTTACTTTTCCGCCACCTTTTTCAATCTGTGCTACCATCTGGTCCTTCCAGGGCAGGAAATAGATATAGTGAAACTGGAATTTTTCCTGGTCGTGCTTGGCCAGGGTTTCCGGCAGCAAGGTTTCGGCCCCGCCCCTGCCCAGTGATTTAATGATATGCAGCACCGGAACACCTCCGGCGGCTGGTACGGACCGCTTTTTTGCGATGGTTTTAGTTGTAGTTTCCATTCCTCTCATTTCTAGGTTCTTAATATTGATTAATGGGTATCGGTTGTTGGCGGTTAATTAGTGAAGCATATACGCTTAAAAACTTTTTAGTTATTTCCGAATTCATGTATTGCGACGTTACCAGCCCATAGGCATTTTGAACCAGACGGTTATTATACTCATTTTTTTCTAAAGCCGCTATTATTTGCTCCGAAAAGGTGGTTTCATCGCCTTTTTCCACCAATCTTCCGGTTTCACCATTTATCACAACCTCTTTGATGCCGCCTACATTATAAGCCACAACAGGTGTTTGGCAATAAAAGGCTTCCAGTATCACACCAGGCAATCCCTCTATGATGCTGGGTAGCAACAGCACATCAGCACTTTGTATGTACTCCAAAGGATTCTTCAAAAACCCATATAGCTTTACCTGGGCTTGCAGTCCTTTTTGTTTGACTAGGTTTTCCACCTGTGGCTTTAAAGGACCATCGCCCAGCAGGTGCAGCGTAGCATCCGGTTTTTGTTGCAGCACCTGTTCAAATATGGAAATGAGGCCTGTGTGATTTTTTTCAAAAGAAAAACCACCTACGTGCACCAGCACCGGACCCTTTTGCCCAAACAACCTGTACTTTTCATCTTCCATTTTACCGGTTGCTTCCCTTTCCAATGGTTCTATGCCGATAGGAACAGGAACAATGCGGTCTTTGTACTGTGGAAACAAGGCAGCAAAATCTTTAGCCGAGGTCTGGCTAACCGATAATATCTTACTGGCATAACGAAATAAAAAGCCATACCATTTTTTGGCCCGGGCGGTTTTAATGTATAAACTAATGGTACTGGCATTGCGAAAAACAATGGGTTGTTTCCACC
>JAEWAC010000124.1 GCA_023391895.1 Bacteroidota bacterium | reverse complement strand
TCCCTGCTGCTGGACTTTAAAATCATGATCCACACGCTGCGCATTATTTTTCTGGGCAAGGGCAAATAACATCTGTAAAGACTTATTTCTGATTGCCGATAAGTGACTTTATTTTTGACCAAACAACTTCCCTTGAAGAACAGACTCCTGGCTTTGGTGCTTTTGTGCTGCCTATACGGTAATGGGTTTTCGCAATACTGGCAGCAGGCGCTTCATTATCAGATTGATGTTACCCTGAATGATAAAGAAAAAACACTGGATGGCTTTGAAAGGCTCACCTACTACAACCATTCGCCGGACACGCTGCATTTCATCTGGTTTCAGGTGTGGCCCAATGCTTATAAAAATGACCGGACCGCTTTTAGCGACCAGCTGCTGGAAAACGGAAATACCAAATTTTATTTTGCCTCTAAAGAACAACGAGGCTATATCAACCGGCTGGATTTTAAAGTAAATGGTATCACTGCCCAGGTAGAAGACCATCCCGAACATATAGACATTATAAAGGTTCATTTACCCATGCCGCTGCCGCCGGCACAGCAGGCTGTTATTACCACGCCTTTTCATGTAAAGCTGCCATTCAACTTTTCCCGCGGCGGTTATGATGGCAATACCTTCCAGCTTACCCAGTGGTACCCCAAGCCAGCAGTTTATGATGCACAGGGCTGGCACCCGATGCCTTACCTGGACCAGGGAGAGTTTTACAGCAATTTCGGCCGCTTTGAGGTCAGCATAACAGTTCCAAAAAGCTATGTAGTAGCCGCCACCGGCGAACTGCAGGAGCAGGATGAAAAACAATGGCTCCAAAGCAGAAGCCAGATCAACCAACCGCTACCAGAAAAAAAGCTTCAAAAACCCATATCATCAAATAGAACTTCTTCAAAAGCTCCTAAGTCCAGAACAAGCACTTCAACTCCGCCAGCCGCTTCCGCATCGCCCGCCGAAGAAACCAAAACCCTGCACTACCGGCAGGACAATGTGCACGACTTTGCCTGGTTTGCCCAAAAAGATTTTATGGTCAACTACGACACCTGCCGCCTGGCCTCCGGAAGAACCATAGAAGTATATACCTATTATACCCCCAAAGAAGCGCAGGTGTGGAAGAACAGCATTGCACTGACAAAAGATGCTATTCGTTTTTATTCTGATGAAATAGGCGAATATCCTTACAACGTGGTGAGCGTGGTGCAAGGGCCTGAAAGTTTCGGCGGCGGTATGGAATATCCCACCATCACCATTCTGTCGCCGGTGAACTCGGAAAAAGAACTGGATATTTTAACTGCACACGAACTGGGCCACAACTGGTTTTATGGCATCCTGGCGTCCAATGAAAGAGCACACCCGTGGATGGATGAAGGCATCAATTCTTTTTACGAAAAAAAATACACCGAACAGAAATATGGCCGTCAGCCACAATTTGAAGAAATACTTTTTCAATCCAGGGCACATCAAAGAAAAGACCAGCCCATCGCCACCACTGCTGAAGAATTCAGCATGATCAACTATTTGCTGGTAGCTTATCATAAATCGGCCCGCTGGCTGCAATGGCTGGAGGCGCAAAGCGGTAAGGAAAACTTTAAAAAAGCCATGCAGGACTACTATAGCCAGTGGCAGTTCAAACACCCGCAGCCCGAAGATTTTAAAAAGCACTTTCAGTCTATATTGCCCCACCCCGACTCCGCCTTTGCACTGCAGCACCAGAAAGGCCTTTTGCCCAACCAGCAGCTGCAGGGCTTTAAAGTACTTTCGCCTTTGGTTCCTTCTACGCTTATGCGTTTTGCCCAGTATCCTTCTAAAAATGCGCTGCTGCTGTCGCCTGTTATAGGAGCTAATAAATACGACCGGCAGATGCCCGGTTTGATGGTGACCAATTACAAATTACCCCCCAACGCCTTTCGATTTTTACTGATCCCCCTGTATGCCATTGGCTCCAAAAAGTTCAACGGACTGGGTATACTCAATTATAGCTTATACCCCCAGGGTACCTTTTCTGCTATCGATTTCGGTTTAGTGGCTTCTAACTTCTCAAAAAACCGGCACCTGGATAGTAATGGTCACAAGGTGTATGAACGCTTTTATAAATTTGCGCCTTCGGTAAAAGCCACCTTTAAAAGCGGGCCCCGCAACACCGAAGAAAAATGGCTGGAAGCCCGGACGTATTTTATTGGCGAAAAAGAGTTCAGCAAGTTTGTAATTAAATCAACCGACACCCTGTTGTATGTAGACAGCCTGCAAAATAGCACCCGCTACCTGAACCAGTTGACTTACCAGGTAACTAATTACCGGGCCTTATATCCCTACAGCTACCAGGTGCAACTACAACAGGGCAAAGGATTTTACCGCCTCAATTTTACGGGCAATTACTTTTTTACCTACGCTAATGGCGGTGGCGCCGGAGTACGCCTGTTTGCCGCCAAATTTGGTTACCTGAACCGCCACTCGTCCAACCGGCTGGGAACGGCCCGGTACCACCCCAAGTTGCTGGGGGTTACCGGCGATGAAGATTATTCTTACAGTGACTATTTTATTGGCCGGTCGGCTTCTTATGCTAACGATGAATCGGTGGTACAAAACAGCGGCCTGGCGGCGCAACAGATTATGATTCGGGATGGCGGTTTAAAGCTGCGGCTGGACCAGTACGAGTTTTTGCAGGGACGATCGGACAACTGGGTGGCGGCCATTAACCTCACCACTACCCTGCCCCCTCAGTTGCTGCCCATAAAACTGCCCATCAAGCTGTTTCTGGATGCGGGCTCTTTTGCCGAAGCCTGGGAGTCCGATGCTACTGTCAGCAGGTTTTTATATGTGGGTGGCCTGCAGTTATCCCTGCTTAAAAATGCCATCAACATTTATGCGCCCCTGGTATACAGCAAAGACTTCCGCGACAACTTAAAAGCCTTACCGGAGCAAAACAAATTTTACAGGAAAATCACTTTCAGCATCGACTTTACACAACTGTCGCTGAAGAACTTAACCAGCAACCAATTTTCCTTTTAACTATGGCTGCCATTCGTTACCTAAAACACCCAGAAATTAACAAGTCAAAATGGGATGACTGCATCAGTAAGGCACCAAACGGGTTGATCTATGGCTACTCCTATTACCTGGATGCGCTATGCGACCACTGGGACGGTCTGGTGCTGAACGATTATGAAGCTGTGATGCCCCTGCCCTGGCGCCAAAAATGGAGCATTTACTATTTGTACCAGCCTTTTTTAGTAGCGCAACTGGGTTTGTTTGGCGCCCATCCCACACCGGCTATGCTGGAAGACTTTTTAAAGTCCATACCCAAAAAATTCCGGTACTGGGATTTTATGATGAACCACCAGAATGTATGGCCTTTGCCGCAATTTGAGTTGTACCAGCGCAGCAATTTTGTTTTGAATCTCCATACGCCTTACGAACAACTGTACAAAGCTTACCGGGAAAACATCCGGCGCAACATTAAAAAAGCCATTGGCTACCAGTGTACGGTTCAGAAAGACTTTGGGGTGGATGAGGTGATAGCGTTGGCGCAACAACAGCCGGCCAACACGGCTACAGCAACCGACTACAACCGCTTTAAAAACCTATATCATTTTTTGCACCGGCAAAAGCAGGCCATTACCTACGGTGTGTACTCTGCTACGCAACAACTACTGGCTTCCTGTGTTTTCTTTTTTTCGCACCGGCGGGCGTATTACATCCTGGTGGGTAATCATCCCAACGGCCGCACTCTGGGCGCCTCGCACCTGCTGATCGACGCTTTTATAAAAGATCATGCAGGCCAACCTTTATTACTGGATTTTGAAGGCAGCGATATCCGCAACCTGGCTTTTTTTTACAGCTCTTTTGGTGCAGCAGAAGAAAAATTCGCCGCCATCAAACTGAATCGCCTGCCGTGGTATGTCAAGTGGTTGAAGGAGTAAGGGGACGGTGATGGTTGGGCGTTTGGCGTTGATCGGTGGGCGCAATGTCTATAGAATTGCACGTTTGCTGGCTGCTTTTGATGGCGTAGTATTTTTTCTAGCACTTAATAAACTTGAAAAGCCATAAAGTCTCTACAACCCAAAGCCGGCCAACGATCAACGCCCAACAATCGACCACTAACGATCAACCATCAACAACCTATCAACTGTCGACGAACTTCTGTTCACCCAGCAGGGCTTCTGCAATCTGCAGGTCTATGGGACGGGTGATTTTGATGTTATGCTCTTCGCCGGGTACTAAGGAGATTTTTAAGCCGTAGGCTTCCACTACGGTGGCTTCGTCGGTAAAGCGTTCTTTATAATCTATTTCAAAAGCGGGCAATAAGATTTTGCTGTGGAAGGTTTGCGGTGTTTGTACGGTTACCACGCTGTTGCGGTCAATGGCTTCGCTGTCATTATCGGTCAGCAGGCGGATGCTGTCTTTTACCGGCATTACAGGAATAGCGCTGCCTACTTCCAGCGCTGCCTCGTAGCAGCGGTGAATAAGGTCAGCACTCACCAGGCACCGCACGCCATCGTGCACAAAAACAATTGAATCCCGCTGCACCAGCTGCAAGCCATTTTGCACCGAATGAAAACGCGTTTCGCCGCCGGCCGTGATCTGGATGCGGGCATAGTCAAAATAGGCATCAATAATTTCGCGGCCCATTTCCGTGTACTCTTCCGGCAGCACCAGTATCACTTCCAGGTCATCAAAGGCTTCCAGAAACGTTTTAAGGGTATAATACAAAACCGGTTTGTCGTGCAACAGCATAAACTGTTTGGGTGTAGTGCTGCCCATGCGTGAACCCATTCCTCCTGCTACTATAATTGCGTATTTGTGCATTGTTTTTATTGTTGATTGGTGTTACTGAAACCCGAAGTGTACGACGCAACGAATGCCCAATAAATATACTAAAGCTGGCTGCATAATGTCGTTAAAAATTCAGGGTCTGCAAATTAAGCGTAAATGGATACCTGGTGTAGGCCGCTGCTGCTTTTTACCCCGCGATACATGCCCTGACTGTTAAAAACCATAGCAGCGTTGCCCCGGGCATCCACGCCTATCATACCGCCCTCGCCTTGCAGCCTGACCAATTTATCGTTCACCACCACCTCCATGGCTTGGTGCAGGCTGAAGCCTTTGTATTCCATCAGGCAGCTGACGTCATAAGCCGCTACGGCGCGAATAAACACCTCGCCATGGCCCGTGCACGAAATTGCACAGGTAGCATTATTGGCATAAGTGCCGGCCCCTATCAGCGGACTGTCGCCTATGCGACCCCACTTTTTGTTGGTCATACCGCCGGTGCTGGTGGCGGCGGCAATGTTGCCTTGGGCATCACAGGCTACGGCACCCACGGTGCCAAACTTTTTATCCTTGGCCACAGCTTCGTCCATGCCTTTGTCCGAGTGCTCCAGGGCATACACATCCGAATCTTTAATGGACTTCCACTGGTCGTAACGAAACTGGGAGAAAAAATATTCATCCGGCTCCAGCTTCAAACCTTGCTTCAGCGCAAATTCGTGGGCCCCGTCGCCGCTTAAAAACACATGGGTGCTGTGGTGCAGTACTTCGCTTGCCAGCAGTATAGGGTTTCGAACGTTTTTTACGCCGGCCACGGCCCCGGCATACAGCGTTTTGCCATCCATGATGGCGGCATCCATTTCGTGGTTGCCTTTTTTGGTAAACACCGAGCCCCGTCCTGCATTGAATACGACATTGTTTTCGAGTACCACGGTGGCGGCCTTTACGGCCTCAAAAGCCGAGCCGCCCCCTTCCAGAATTGCATAGCCTGCCGCCAGGGCTGCTTCAAGGGCCTGCAGGTAAGCCGCCTCCAGTTCCGGCGTCATGTCCGTTTTCAAAATGGTGCCGGCACCGCCATGTATTGCCAAGGTTAATTGCGCCATATGGGATTTTCAAAAGGTTTAAAAAGTCAGGGCAACAAAATTGCAGCTTTTTTGGCATCTGCCACCCAGGCCTTCACGCGGAAGAGTTGGTAGCCGCAGCATTTGCCGTGCTTTAGCCCCTGCATCAATAATGCATAACATATTAGACCGCAGCTTCTACCGCTTGAAACAAGGCATGGGTCTTTAAAGAAGTTTTACACCAGCAATTGTTCACATTCCTGCATCAGTTTTTTGGCATTGACAGCCGCCGTACCGACTTCTTCGCACACCAGGCCACCTGCAATGTTGGCCACTTCCGCCATCAGCCGTACATTTTTAGTGGCGGCATACACCAGGGCTGCTACGGCAATAACCGTATCGCCGGCACCGGATACATCGGCAATATTGCGCAGGTGCGAGGGAATGATCTCGGCTTTGGAATCCTGCTGGTAAAACACGCCTTTTTCGGAAAGGGTGATAAAAGAAATGTGATGGTGCAGCAAATGGTGCAGTTCAGAATGGATGCTTTGCAGCAGCACGGGATCAATATCGGTAAACAGCAGGTTCAGGGCTTCTTTTACTTCTTTCAAATTGGGCTTGAAAATATCAACGCC
>JAEWAC010000083.1 GCA_023391895.1 Bacteroidota bacterium | reverse complement strand
AAATCACCGGCTTTTGCACCACGCACAATTCGGCAACGGCCATAGCGCCCGCCCTGGATACCACGATGTCTGCGGCAGCATACGCCAGCTCCATTTGCGTAATAAAGTCGCCTGCCCACACTCCTGTTTTACCGGCTACCCTTTCTTTAGCTTTGTCGGCATAAAGTTTTCCGGTTTGCCATATCAGCTGAAGGTTGTTTTGCAGCAATACCTCTAAGTGCTGATCAATCGCTTCGTTGATAGAGCGGGCACCCAGGCTGCCGCCTACCACCAGCAGTACCGGTTTTCCCGGCACCAGTCCAAACACCTGCATGGCAGCTTCTTTATCCAGTGTATGCGCCGTGGCAATGACAGGTCGAATGGGGTTACCGGTAATGGTAATTTTTTCAGCCGGGAAAAACTTTTCCATACCATCCGTCGCCACAAAAACCTTAGTGGCTTTTTTCCCCAGCAGGATGTTGGATTTTCCGGCAAAGGAATTGGCCTCATGGATAAAAGAGGGTATTCCCTTTGCCTGCGCATACCGCAACACCGGAAAGGAAGAATAGCCTCCCACACCCACCACCGCATCGGGCTTGAAGCTGCCGACAATACCCCTTACCTGGAAAAAGCTTTTCACCAGCTTGAAAGGCAAACCGATATTTTTTATCAAAGAGCTCCGGTTGAAGCCGGCAATGTCAATTCCCTTGATGGCATACCCTGCCTGGGGCACCTTTTCCATCTCCATTTTTCCTGTGGCACCCACAAACAAAATTTCATTTTCAGCATCCGCTTTTTTCAAAGCGTTGGCAATAGCAATGGCAGGGAATATGTGTCCACCGGTACCGCCTCCAGCAATAATGATTCTTTTAGCCATTGATCACTTTTTTTAAACCGCTTCCTCCAGTTCTTCCTCTTCTTCTGCTTCTTCCGTTAATTCGTTCTGTTCATTCTCCTGATCAACAGCTACTGGTTTTTGTTTACCTTCCAGTTGTTCTACGTTGCGGGCAACACTCAATATGATGCCTATAGACAAACAGGTAAACAAAAAACTACTACCGCCCATACTTACCAAAGGCAGCGTCACCCCCGTTACGGGAAATAAATTCACGTTCACGGCCATATTGGCCATGGCTTGTATAACTAATGTAAAGCTTAAGCCCAGGGCCAGGAAAGCTCCAAAGGCATAAGGACATCGTTTGAATAGCCTGATGCTTCTGTACAAAAACACCAGGTAAATAAATAAAATAAAGGCGCCACCTATCAATCCGTATTCTTCAATGATGATGGCATAAATAAAATCGTTATAAGCCTGCGGCAGGTAATTGCGGGCCAAACTGTTGCCCGGGCCCAAACCCAAAATACCGCCGGTAGCAATGGCGATCTTGGCCTGGTTAACCTGGTACATATTGTCGGTATTGGCTTCTTTGCTGCCATACATAAAGCCTTCCACCCGGCTGATCCAGGTATCTACACGGCCGGTGATCTTCGACTTTTCTTTGGTAGCGCTTACCGTTACATCTTCATCCATCTTGGTTTTATGTTTAACCACGGCCGCCATTACCAGGGCAAAAACCGGGATCATGGCCGCACCAATAATTAAACTCAGGTGCTTGGCACTGACCCGGCCAATAAAAAGCAGCAGCATACAGGAAGCACCCAATAGCAAAGCCGTAGAAAGGTTGGCCGGTGCAATGAGCAAACAGGTAATGCCTACCGGAATGATGACCGGCAAAAAACCTTTTTTAAAATCCTTGATCACAGCCTGCTTACGGCTGAGCAAACGGGCCAAAAACATGAACAACGCCAGCTTGGCCAGGTCAGACGTTTGCATGGTCATATTAATAATGGGCAGCTTGATCCAGCGACTGCCCTCGTTCAGCGTAACACCGAAAAATAAAGTATAAAAAAGCAAGGGTATGGAAAGCAGGAAGAGAACCTTTGCAATTTTAGAGTAAATGGTATAGTTAACCCGGTGGGCAAAATAAATAATACAAAAGCCTATAGCAATAAAAGCAATCTGCTTGAACAGATATACTTCCGTATTGCCTTTGTACATTTTGTACGCCAACGAACCGGTAGCACTGTATACCACCAGTAAGGATACCAGCACCAGCAGCAGCACCGTGGCCCAGATCACCTTGTCGCCATTGGTCTTTTTTGAAAGAACCGTTTTTTTCAACTGCGACAGCTCCGTAAAACGTACATCAGCGGGTTGACTCATAAATGGATTACAAATTGATTACAGCCTGTTTAAATTGGGTGCCCCTGTCTTCGTAATTTTTAAACAAATCAAAAGAAGCACAGGCGGGACTTAACAATACCGCATCACCTACAGTTGCCAGCTCAAAGGCGGCCTGTACGGCATCGGCGGCACTGCTGGTGTCTACAATCTTTTCTATTTTGCCCTCGAATGCCTCATGAATTTTCTTGTTATTCACGCCCATGCATACAATGGCTTTTACTTTCTCCTCCACCAGTTCTTCTATCAAAGAATAATCGTTGCCTTTATCCACACCACCCAATATCAGCACGGTAGGCTTGGTCATACTTTCCAGCGCGTACCAGGTAGAGTTTACGTTGGTGGCTTTGCTGTCGTTGATAAACTCAACGCCTCTTACCGTGGCCACACTTTCCATACGGTGCTCCAGGCTTTGAAAAGTCTGCACCGCTTCCCGAATCTTGTTCTTACGGATGTCCATAGTTGCACCCGCCACACATGCTGCCATAGTATTGTATTGGTTGTGTTTACCTTTTAATGCAAAATCGTATACACTCATGGATTGCTGTTCGGAGCCTGCATTCACCTGCATTTCATCATCTTTGATAAAGGCACCTTTTTTTACTTCCTGCTTCATACTAATCGGTGTTATGTTTGATAATATTGTTACTGTTGATAAGTATTTTGTTATTACTTCATCATCCAGGTTATAAATAAAATAATCACTTGATGTCTGGTTCATCGCAATGCGAAACTTGCTGCGGATATAGTTTTCAAACTGGTAATCGTACCGGTCCAGGTGGTCTTCTGTGATGTTCAGCAGAATGGCCACATCGGGACGAAAGGTTGTAATATCATCCAGTTGAAAAGAACTGATCTCGGCTACATACAAAGGCTTGGGGTCTTCTGCTATTTGCTTGGCAAAAGAATATCCAATGTTGCCCACCAGTGCACAATCCAGTCCGGCTGTTTTGCAGATATGATACGTTAGCGCCGTAGTGGTAGACTTACCGTTGCTGCCGGTGATAGCAATGATCTTGCTGTCACCTTTATAACGATACGCCAGTTCTATTTCACTGATCACCGGGATACCTTTGGCACGTATCTTTTTTATCCACTCGTTTTTTTCCGGTATGCCGGGACTCTTCACTACTTCATCCGCACTCAGCACCACTGCTTCCGCTACTGTTTTTTCGGCAAACGGAATGGAAGCCTGCTGCAGTTCGTTGCGATAACCGTCTTTCAAAGAACCTTCGTCAAATACAAAAACATCATAGCCTTTTTGCTTAGCCAGCAAAGCCGCACCTACGCCACTTTCACCTCCACCTAATATGACCAGTCGTTTTTGCATCTTTTTAAAGCGTACGGAAGATTTTGTTTTTCGTTTGTACAGCATTGCTATTTACCACATCTACTATCTGCACCATTGGTTTTTTCATAGTGAATTTCATCCAGCCTTTACTACCTCAGTTTTAAGGTTACAATTGAAAAGACCACACACAGCACGGTAACAATCCAGAACCGTGTTACGATCTTGGCTTCGTGATAACCCTTTTTTTGATAATGGTGGTGCAACGGACTCATTAAAAAGATGCGCCGGCCTTCACCATATTTTTTCTTCGTGTATTTAAAATAAGCCACCTGTAGCATTACGCTCAGGTTCTCCACCAGGAACACACCGCAGAAAATGGGAATCAGCAACTCCTTGTGCACAATAATGGCCAGCGCCGCGATGATGCCCCCCAGCGTCAAGCTGCCTGTATCGCCCATAAATACCTGGGCCGGGTAAGAGTTGTACCACAGAAATCCTACACAGGCACCAATCATGGCGCCAATAAAAATGGACAGCTCGCCCAGGTTGGGTATGTACATGATGTTGAGATAATCGGCCAGTAAAAAACTACCGCTGGCATAGGCAAAAATGCCCAGACACACCCCAATCAGGGCCGACGTCCCCGTGACTAACCCATCCAGACCATCGGTAATATTGGCACCGTTGGATACGGCCGTGATAATAAAGATCACAATCCCGATGTATAAAAGCCAGGAGTAGTCGCGCAGGCTTTCCGGCAGTAACTTTGAATAATTAAACTCATGGTTTTTTACAAACGGAATGGTAGTCACCGGTACTTTGGTTTCTACAAATACCCGGTTGCGGCCATTCATTTCCCTTTCAATGTATTTGCCCGTAGGAGTTCCGGAGCCTACATACTCGCGGTAAGTAGTCACGTTGGGATTAAACCAAAGCGTAGCCCCTACAATAATACCCAGCATCACCTGACCGAATATTTTGAACTTACCCGCCAGTCCGTCGTCATCGCCTTTTTTGTATTTAATGCCCAGTTCCTTTGCCCGCTTTTTGGAGCGCAGCTTCAGGTAGTCATCCACAAAGCCAATGATGGCCAACCAAACGGTGCTTAAGATCATCAGGCGCACATACACTTTTTCCAGGTTGGCCAACAGCAAGGTGGGTATCAAAATGGCGAGAATGATGATAAGACCACCCATGGTAGGCGTACCTTTTTTCTGTTGCTCACCCGCCAGCCCCAGGTCGCGTACCGACTCGCCAATTTGTTTTCTTCTTAAAAAGTTAATCACCTTTTTACCCACCAGCGTGGAAATGAGCAGCGATAAAATAACTGCCACCAGCACCCTGAAGGTGATGAACTGAAATAAAGCGCTACCCGGAAACCGGATGCCTTCAGTTCTAAACCATTCAAATAAGTGATACAGCATGTTATTTATACCTCCATCCCCTCAGGGAAGTTTTTGTTTTTCATATTCTATTTTTCTATCTCGCTTCGGCACCTGCGGTGCTTCAACGGAATTTAGATTTTACCTCACCCTCGGTCCCTCTCCTGAAGGAGAGGGAGGCCGTACCATTTATTACATCTCCACTTTGGTAATGACCTACGAGCTTTTGAACCAATATCGGAAAGTTGACCGTTGGCAGCTGATCGTTGACCGACCGAAAGTCTTTCAAAAGCCCATACTCAACCAATCAACAATTCAACCTCTCAACTTCTTCAAAAACCCATATGCTTTCAGCATCTGCGTAATCCTTTTTCGAAATCTGTGATCCAACTCTTTCAAAAGCTCATGTTCAATTCACAGTTCACGGCAGCGATCACTTTCAAAACACTATATACAACGCCAAACTTTCAATCTTTCAACAACTCAACTCATTCAACCCTTCAACTATTCAACTCTTTCAAAATGCCATATCACTTTCCCAGCAGTTCAAACATTTCCTGCAGCACTTCTTTATCGTCAAAGTGGTGCTTCACGCCATTGATCTCCTGGTACTTTTCGTGTCCTTTCCCGGCAATCAGCACAATATCATCGGGGCCGGCCATGCTGATAGCTGTTTTGATAGCCTGTTTACGATCGGCTATGGAAAGGGCTTTTCTCCGGGCGGCCGTGTTCAGGCCGGTTTCCATATCATTCAGGATGGCCAGCGGATCCTCCGACCTTGGATTATCGCTGGTAAAAATCACTTTGTCACTGTGCTCACACGCCACCTCGGCCATGACCGGACGCTTGGTTTTATCGCGGTCACCGCCGCAACCCACTACGGTGATTACCTGCTCATCGCCGGTTCTTAACTTTTTGATGGTCGCCAGTACATTCAGCAAGGCATCTGGCGTATGCGCATAATCCACAATACCTATTACTTTTTCTTTTGGCGAAATGATATAATCAAATCTTCCTTCGGCCCCGCTTAAGTTGCTTAAGGCCTGCAGCACCTGTTGCTTATCTTCACCCAGGCAAACCGCCGCGCCGTACACCGCCAATAAATTGTAGGCATTGAACTCCCCGATCAACCGGAAGTGCACTTCCTGGTCGTTGACCATCATCACCAGTCCGGTCAGGCTGTTTTCCAGGATCTTGCCCTTAAAGTCAGCAGCCGTACGCAAACTGTAGGAGTACTTATGCGCCGCCGTATTTTGCAGCATCACCAAACCTCTTTTATCATCTATATTGGTAATGGCAAAGGCATCAGCCGGCAGGGTATCGAAAAATGCTTTTTTGGCTTTGATGTATTCATCAAACGTCTTGTGGTAGTCTAAATGGTCGTGGGTGATGTTGCTGAATATGCCACCGGCAAAGTGCAATCCTGCAATACGGCGCTGGTGCACCGCATGCGAGCTAACTTCCATAAACACATGGCTGCAGCCGGCATCTTTCATTTGCTTCAGTAGCTTATTGAGACTAACCGCATCGGGCGTAGTATGGGTGGCGGGTACCACATTTCCGGCAATGACGTTTTCTACCGTACTTACCAATCCGCATTCATAACCCAGGGCGGTAAACAACTTGTACAGCAAAGTAGCAACGGTGGTTTTTCCATTGGTACCGGTTACCCCCACCAGTTGCACAGAAGCGGTAGGCTGGTCGTAAAAGTTATGCGCAATGAGGCCGGCCGCTTCAGCACTGCTGGCAGTTTGCACATAGGTAATGCCTTCCAGTTGCTCCGCCGGCAGGGTTTCACATACCACGGCTACGGCGCCCTGCTCTATGGCTTTTTGAATAAACCGGTGCCCATCCACCGCACTGCCCTTGACCGCAATAAACAAGCTGCCCTCCTTAACCTGGCGGGAATCAATCTGCACATCCGCCACGGCCATATCCATTTTACCGGCTACTGCCGTTATTGGCACTTTATATAATATGTCTGAAAGGCTCTTCACTTAATTTAATAAAAGCGTTATAGTTTGTTTTTTGGTGATGGGTGTACCGGGGGCAATGTCCTGCATGATCACTTTACCGCGGCCTTTTACCACCACCTTCATATTATTATTTTCCAGTACGTACAAGGCATCTTTCAGTGTCATGTTGCGCACATCGGGCACTGACTTACCGGATACTTCAGCTCCTTTGACCACCGGCCTGGCATAGTCGGCATTGACCACACTCCAGGAATTGCTGGCGGCCTGGTCGTGGTACTCTACCCGCAGCGTCTTCATTACATCTTTTACATCCTTGGTGTAGCCGGCATAGGCCCGCTGCAGGCTGTCTTTTACCAACTGCTGGCGGGTGTTTTGCTTTTTCTGCACGTACATGGCATACAGCTTGGTCGCTATTTCCTTAAACACCGGGGCTGCCAGCTGACCGCCGTAGTGGTTAACGGCATGGGGTTTTGTCTTTACCATGACAATGCAACTGTACTCCGGCTGGTCGGCAGGAAAATAACCGGCAAAGGACGCATGATAAACCCCATCATGATATTTAATATCACCGCTGGCTACGTGGGCCGTACCCGTTTTGCCCGCCACAGAAAAAGGAAAATCCTTGAATACATTTCTGCCAGTACCTTCAGTAATCACCGCCTCCAGGCATTGCCTGGCGGCTGCTATCACCTCGGGTCGGCAAATGCTTTCGTCAATGACTTCCGGCAGAAACTCTTTTTCTACCACCCCATTGCTTTTAATGCTGTTGACCAGGTAAGGCCGCATCATTTTACCGCCATTGGCTACCGCGTTGTACAGCATGAGGGTTTGCAGCGGACTTACTTCAATGGCATAACCAAAACTCATGGTCAGCATGGCGTGCAACCCTTCTTTGTTCCGCTTCCAGCGGGGCAGCAAGGGCGACTCCTCACCCACCAGGTTGATACCGGCTTTTTTATCCAGGTGAAACTTTTTTAAATAGTTTTTGAACTCGTCCGGGTTATTGGCAAAGGCCTTATGTACCAGCAAACCCATGCCCACGTTGGAGCTATGGGCAAACAACTCTTTGACCGTCATCACCGGCTTGGGCGACCGTTCGTGGTCGTTAATGTTTCGAATTCCGCCTACGTTGAGGCTGCCGGTAGAACCGACCTCCAGCCAGTCTGTTATTTTAGTGGAGCCCGACTCCAGCACTGCCAGCAGGGTAGCCAGCTTGATGGTAGAACCCGGCTCGGTGGTATGCAAAGCATAATTCAGGTTTTCATCATAGCCGTTTTTTGTATGACCCAAATTGGCAATGGCCTTGATCTTGCCGGTCTTGGTTTCCATAACGATGCAGGTGCCGCTTTGTGCCTCGTTTTCTTCCATTACTTTCAGCAGCGCATTTTCAGCTATGTCCTGGATGTTTATATCCAGCGTGGTATAAATGTCTTTTCCATTTTCCGGGTCTATCTCATAACCATCCACCGGCACAGCAGCACCGCCCGCCAAAAAACGCACCAACCGCCGGCCGGAGCTGCCTTTCAACAGACTGTCATAGGTTCTTTCCAGGCCTACGTTTTGGGCATTCTGACGCGCCAGGCCAATGGTTCGGCGGGCCAGCAAACCATAGGGATTTAAACGTTTTGTTTTTACCTCTATGATCACCCCGCTCCTGTTGCGACCCAGCCTTACCAGCGGAAACTCGCGGAAAGCTTTATACTGGTCAAACGAAATACCTTTCTTTAATAAATAATAACGGTTGCGTTCGTTGTAAGCCAGCCTCAGATCTTTTTTGTATTCTGCTTTGGATTTATCGCCAAAAAAAGAGGCCAGCGCATGAGAGAAGGAATCGATGTTTTCACGGAAGCGTTTGCCGCCTTTGTCTCTCAGACCTTCGGCTCCAAAGTCCATGTAAATATCAAAAAAGGGAATAGAGGTACTGAGCATCTGCTCGTCCTCGCTGTAGATAGTACCCCGCTCTGCATCCAGCTCTACAAACCGCTGGTGCATGCTGTCGCTCATGCTGCGCCAGTGGTCACCCTCGGCATGCTGAATATAAAAGGCGCGACCCAGCACCACGAGGCTCATCAAAACAATACCGATGAAACTCAGGTACACTCTCCACAATATGTCGCGTTTAATTTCCACGGTTGCGTACTGCTGTTTGCGTTAAAGGTTGTCTTAATTATCACTCTTACTACTGTCGATCAATATCACAGGCGCCTGGGTCAGCTCTTTCAAACCTAAAGGTTCTACCGCCTTTACCAGTTCGCTCTGCTTGCTGCGGAACAACACATCCCCTTTTACAGTTTTATATTCGTACTGCAGCTCTTTTAACTCTCTTGTTGTCTTGGTAATGTCCCGCGCCAGCTTATCAGCACTATGACCATTATAGATATAGATGACAGCTAACAAGGCCAGGAAAAGAAAAAATGGAATTTGCTTTACAACAGATTGATAGTTCAGCCATCGCTTCCAGTGGAAACGCAATTCTTTTTCTCTTTTGTCAACGGGCTTCATGATTTAGCCAATTTATCAATGGATATTATGATTTCTGTTTTCCTATATCTTCTCGGCCACCCGCAGTTTAGCACTACGTGACCGCGAATTTCTTTTTACCTCTTCCGCACCGGCCTCAATTGGCTTTTTGTTCACCAGCCTTAGAGGATTCACCACCCTTTTGCTTTCAAACGGATGATCGTCCTGTAAATCGAAAGTGCCGTTTTTAAAAAACACTTTTACCAGCCGGTCTTCCAGCGAATGAAAGGTGATAATAGCCGCCCTTCCCCCGCTTTTCAACACCTGCGGCACCTGCTCCAGCAACTCTTTCAGCGCCCCAAACTCGTCATTCACTTCAATGCGCAATGCCTGAAAAACCTGCGCGAAGTATTTGTTTGGATTCCCCTTGACCACGCCCTGCACCGCCGTTTTGAACGCATCTATGGTTTGCAGCGAAGTAGCTTTGCGCACCTCTACAATGGTGCGGGCCAGCGTTTTGGCATTGGTCACCTCGCCGTACTGCTCAAACAACTTGTGCAGCTGCTGCTCCGAAAAGGTACTCACCACATCATAAGCCGTTTTATCCTGCCGCTGATCCATCCGCATATCCAAAGCCGCATCAAAGCGGGTGGAAAATCCACGCCCCGCTTCGTCAAACTGGTGACTGCTCACGCCCAGGTCGGCCAGCAAGCCATCCACTTCTCGAATGCCGTGCAATTGCAGAAAACGCTTCAGGTGACGAAAGTTGTGCGGCACAAAAAGCACCCGCTTGTCGTCAGGCACATTTTTCTTCGCATCCTCATCCTGGTCAAACGCAATCAGCCGCCCCTTTTCACCCAATTTTTCCAAAATAGCCCGGCTGTGTCCGCCGCCGCCAAAAGTGCAATCCACGTAAACGCCATCGGGCTTAATGGCCAGGTGCTCTACAACCTCGTGCAGCAGGACCGGGATATGATAATCACTTGGCATGTGCAAAACGAACAAAAAACTTTACAACCGCATACAGGAAACTTTTCACCACCAGATCCACCCTGCTGATTTCTGTTTTTACCACTTCTATCTGGATTGCCTCCTGGTTGTTCATGCTGTTAGATTTTAATTTGCGTATTGCCATTGACCATTACCGACTGCGCCAGTGAACTAAAGTCATCTGCCGAATAAGACTCAAAGAACTGCTGGTATTTTTCTTTATCCCAGATTTCAATTTTATTGACTGCTGCCGCCAGCACAATGTCTTTGCTCAGCCCCGCGTACTCTTTTAAGTTTTGAGGTATCAGCAACCTTCCGGCAGCATCTGGCTCTACGATAATAGCCCCGTTCAAAAAAAACCGTCTGAATTCCCGCACCTTCGGATCAAAATCGTTCAGCGTACTGATCTGGTCGTACAGCGGCTGCCAGCTTTGCATTGGATACAAACTCAGGCACTTTTCAAATCCCCTGTTTATCACAAATCGCGTACTTTCACCTTCAGGAATTTGACGTTTAAAGCCAGCCGGCAATAGAAAGCGACCCTTAGAGTCCAGTGTTGCTTCAAATTCGCCGAGAAAGCTTATCATTCATTAATTAATTTGAACTATTTGCTATTAATTCACACAAAATAACACTTTTTACCACTTTTGCAGGACAGGAAAATGCCATTATATTTTTCCACAAACTAGGGCGTTTCAAAAGCGTTGATTTCACTACGTTTCACGCCAAAATATTTTTACGGCAGAAATCGCCTGTGTATTAACTGTGGATAAAGGCGTAAAATGTGTGAATAAGTAGTGGACAACATCATTATCAAACTAAATTGCAGCAGTTAGCCGCATGAAGCAGATTATTTTTATTGAAGATTTCGATTACAACCTGCCTCCCGAACGTATAGCCGCCTTTCCGTTGGCCGAAAGAGACCAATCTAAACTCCTGGTGTACAAAAGTGGGAAAACCGAAGATGCCACTTTTTACCACCTGCCGCAGTTTTTACCACAAAATGCCACCGTGGTGCTTAATAACACCAAAGTAATAGAGGCACGGCTGCTTTTTCAGAAGTCTACCGGGGGTGTTATTGAAATATTTTGCCTGGAGCCCTACCGGCCCGCTGAAATGGCAGAGGCCCTTACCCAAACCCAAACCGTACAGTGGCGCTGCCTCATTGGTGGAGCTTCCAAATGGAAACCGGGACAATTGCTTCAAAAGCCCATATGGATCGGTTCGGATCAAATTACACTTACAGCCCGCTATATCGCCAAGGAAGAAGACAGCTTTATTATTGCTTTTGAATGGAACGACGGCTACCCGTTTGCCGAAGTACTGCACGAAGCCGGTGCCATTCCCCTGCCGCCCTACATTAAGCGTAAAGCCGAAGCAACGGATGCCGACCGTTATCAGACGGTTTTTGCCGAACATAAAGGATCAGTGGCTGCTCCCACGGCGGCCCTGCATTTTACTCCTGGCGTTTTTAACCAGCTGGCTGAAAAGGGCATCCGGAAAACAACTGTAACACTGCACGTAGGTGCCGGCACTTTTAAACCGGTTAAAACCCCCACCATAGCCGAACACCAGATGCATGCCGAGCACTTTTCGGTATCGGCGGCCACCCTGCAAGCCTTGATGGAAGCTAGTTTTATTGTATCGGTGGGCACTACCTCGCTGCGTACGCTGGAAAGCCTGCACTGGCTGGGTGTAAAATTGTTGCTCAATCCCGCCTTAACAGAGTTTACCCTGGGCCAGTGGGAAGCTTATGAACTGGAGCACCATGCCTTTACTTACCGCGAAAGTTTACAGGCCTTACACCACTACTTACAAAGAACTGGGCAGGAACAGCTGTGGTGCAACACCAGCTTGCTCATCATGCCGGGTTACCGGTTTCGTTCTGCCCGTGCCCTGGTCACCAATTTTCACCAGCCTAAATCTACCTTACTGCTGCTGGTGGCGGCCTTTATTGGTGATGAGTGGAAAAAAGTGTACGAACATGCTCTGCAAAATGACTACCGCTTTTTGAGCTATGGCGACAGCAGCTTGCTGTTTCGGCGGGAGGAGTTTAAGGTTTAAGGTTTCATGTTTAAAGTTCTCGAGTTCACCAGTTCACGTGTTCACGAGTTCACGAGTTGAATCGCAGATTTAACGAATTATAGAAAGGAATTCACAGACTCGTAAAAAGCATATGGGTTTTTGAAAGAGTTGATGATTTTTACAGTATAGTCCAGAGTTGTTCAAAAGTTCATACGTTAATTCCAATGCTGAATTGAAATAAAGCGCTTGGCCTCCCTCTCCACCGGGGAGGGATTAGAGGGAGAGACCCTTTGGGTTTTTGAAGAAGTTGGGTTTGGATGATGTTGAGCCACCAAGACACGAAGGCACAAAGGACCACAAAGAAAAAGATGCTGAAGATGCAGGCCTATCCCTGCCCAAGGGCGGGATGACAGAAACGAGAGTACTTTGTTTAATTTGATAGCTTTAGTTGCATATAACTTCTTTTAAAACCCATATGAGGATTTGAAGAAGTTGCCGGCTTTACATCCTTAACGCAAAAGGATTCAAAAGCCCATATACTTTTTACGAGTCTGTGAAATACTTCCAAAATCAGCGAAACCTGCGATCCAACTCGTGAACACGTGAACTGGTGAACTCGAGAACCTTCAACTTTAAACCTTAAACTTTAGACTTTTACCCCTTATACAACGGCAACTCAATGGTAAAGCAGCTGCCCTTGCCCAATACGCTTTCAGCCTTCACATTGCCATCATGCGCTTCTACAATATCTTTTACATAGTTGAGGCCCAGGCCAAAACCTTTTACATTATGAATATTGCCGGTATGGGCCCGGTAAAACTTTTCAAAAATGCGCTTCAAGGTTTCGCGGGTCATGCCGATACCATTGTCCTCAATCTTAATTGCCAGCCTTTTACCATTGGAGGAGGTGGTCATGCTGATGCGGGGCGGCACGTTTTCTTTGGAATACTTCACCGCATTGTCCAGCAGGTTATTCACCAGGTTGGAAAAATGCACTTCATCGGCTTCTATCACATCATTGGGCGCTTCCAGGTGCAGCTCCAGGGTGCCTTGTTTTTCCTGCAGGCGCAGCATAAAGTTGTCCGCCACGTCCTGAATGATCTGGTGGGCGTTGAGCGGCTTCAGGTTCAGCTGCACTTCCTGCCGATCCATCAGGGCCGATTTGAGGATGGTTTCCACCTGCCGGTTCATGCGCTGGTTTTCTTCTTTAATGATCTCGCTGAAGTACGACAGCTTTTGCGGATCACCCTGCACCTTTTGGTTGCGCAGGGCATCCACCGCCAGCGATATGGTAGCAATGGGTGTTTTAAACTCGTGCGTCATGTTGTTGATAAAGTCATTCTTAATCTCGCTCATCTTTTTCTGCCGCAGCATGGTACGGATGGTTAAAAAGAAAGCCGTAAAAATGATGAGGGTAAACAAAATGGCAATGATGATGCGTGGTTGCAGGTCTTTTAAAACAATGTTCTTGAGACTGGGTACGACAATGATCAGCATTTCATCGGCGGCCAGGTTTTCGGCGGCCGACCCGCTGGGCGGCGTTAAAAAATGGTGGTACCGCAAATGATTAGTGGTATCGTCATACCATTCGGCAAAGTTGAGCGACTGCCGTTCCATTACGCCAATTTCGCCGGTACGGATGGAGGCCAGGCCAAACTCAAACGGAATGTTCTCCAGGTCTTGCACCATAAACTCCTTGCGTATTTTCTGGTACAGCTCCTGGGTGGTAAACCGCTGGCCAATGCTGTAAGGCCGGGCCAGCTCCAGGCTAAAGTCGCCCCTAAAGGGAGGCGGCATTCGGTTAGGGGCCACAGCCGTGCCTTTATATTGGGCCAATTGCTCCCCAACTGTGCGGGTTACATCCAGCAGCTTCTGGCTTATCTGGTCCTGGCGTAACAGCAGCATATTGCGGAGCCACGAGATCTGTATCAGGATGATACCGATGAGCGACATCGTGATTAAAGCGATGATTATGGGAAATATTCGTTTCACTGTCTACAAAATGAAGAAAAAAATCGGGTTCGCAAAAATATTAAGCCAACGGCCCCGAACTATGGCATAAGTTTATTACTGAAATATTTTAACAGCTTTTATTCAACGTTTACACTAGATTTAAAATATGGTAGAACCAGCAGCAGGCGTATTACTGATAGCCGACCCGTTTTTAAAGGACCCGAACTTTATGCGTACGGTGGTATTTTTGACCGAGCATCGCGAAGACGGGACCATTGGCTTTGTGCTGAACCGGCAATACGAGAATACGCTGGACGAGTTGTTGCCGGAGATTGAAGGCCATCAGCTACCGGTCTACTACGGCGGTCCGGTACAGATGAACACCATTCATTTCCTGCACCGCTATCCCGACGAAGTACCCGGCGGCATTGAGGTAATGAATGGCGTGTACTGGGGTGGCGATTTTGAATCGGTGGTCCGGCTGATCAACAGCGGCAATATTGATCCTAATAAAATACGCTTTTATATTGGTTATTCCGGCTGGAGCAGCGGCCAGCTGGAAGTAGAGATGGCCGAAAAAACCTGGCTGACCGTAGAGGCCACCCGGTCGCTGATCTTTCATAGCCAGGCCGAAGAAATATGGAGAGACTCCTTAAAACATTTAGGGGGCGAGTATGAAATGATGATTAACTTTCCCATCGACCCCCAATTGAATTAATTATCTTTTTATAACAAACTCCCAGTCTTCCGGCTTTTTCATTACGTGAAATCCTACATCATATTGATGCTTATACAATTCAATATGACAACTTCCTGTACCTAGCCGCAGGTTAGAAATGGTAATCTTTTCCAGAAAATCCGGTAATTCGGGTTTATCAAAAATTACTTTCTTGTCCAATGCATTAATCTGGATGCGCAAACAAGACTGCAGCAATAAAGCTACGGTAGCAACCGACCATGCCTGTGGTGAGCAGGCTACCGGGTAAGCGGTAGGCGCCTCACCCAGCCTGCGCTCAAAGCCACAAAACAATTCCGGCAAGCGCTGTAGTTCAATAAACAAAGAAGCATCAAACAGAGCCGCCATAACTTTCATGACTTTTTTCAAAAAACCATACTTTGAAAAG
>JAEWAC010000074.1 GCA_023391895.1 Bacteroidota bacterium | reverse complement strand
CCGCGGCATGGCTACCACCTGCCCGTTCCAGGTAAACAGATACGCGCCGGGTGTTACTGTAATGCTGCAAACCGTTTCGGCTCCAATGGCAACGGTCCCCAGTTCCTTGGAGGTCACCTTGCCGCCATTATATACATAGGCATACAGGCGCAGGGCGTTTTGGTTCCAGGCCCAGCCAAAGCGGGCACTGTACTGGTGGTGGTCCGTATTGTTGTCGGAAAAGCCATACAGCTTGTTGATGTCGTACTGGTTAGCGGGTGTTTGGGTTTGGTAAATGGCACTGCTGTCAAAGCGTACGGCAAATTTCAGTTCACCGGTTTCTACCAACCGGTAGCTATTGTTGCTGACATAATGCTGGCCGCTTTTAATGGTGTAGCGGGTAAAGCCGGAAGCGGATTTGTCGGCGGGTGCCGGCGTTGTGGATTCTTCCCTAACATCAGGGGTTTTGCTGCAACTGCTTAACAGCAGCAACAGACCGCACAGGATTCTCACTCGCATAGTTTTTCAATTGGATAGAAGACAAAATTAATGGCCGCCGCTTCTAATGAAAATCTAAAAGCGTTGATTGGGTGCAATAATTTTTCTTTTTAAGCAGAACCCCTTATTGGCCCCGGATATCCCACCGCATTCTGTATTTTTGACCTCCTTAAGAAAGATAATTGTGGCTGACAGAATACTACTACTACCTGATAATATTGCCAACCAGATAGCGGCCGGCGAAGTGATACAGCGGCCGGCCAGTGCTGTAAAGGAATTGCTGGAAAACGCCATTGATGCCGGGGCTACCGAAGTAAAACTGATCATCAACGATGCGGGCAAGGCCCTGCTGCAGGTGGTGGACAATGGCAGCGGCATGAGCGAAACCGATGCCCGCATGTGCTTTGAGCGGCATGCCACTTCCAAAATAAAAAACATAGACGACCTGTTTCACATCCGCACCATGGGTTTTCGGGGCGAGGCGCTGGCCTCCATTGCCGCCGTGGCGCAGGTAGAACTCAAAACCCGGCGCGCCGAAGATGAAGTAGGCACCTGCATTGAAGTGGAAAACAGCATGGTCACCAAACAGGAGCCCGTGGCCGCACCGGTGGGCACCTCCATTGCCATGAAAAACCTGTTTTTCAACGTGCCGGCCCGCCGCAATTTTTTAAAAAGCAATGCGGCCGAAATGCGGCACATCGTAGACGAATTTATGCGGGTGGCGCTGGCGTTTCCTTCCATCTTTTTTTCGCTCACCAGCAATGGCCAGCAGCTGTTTCACCTGGAAGCCGGTTCCCTCAAACAGCGCATTGTACAACTGCTAGGCAATAGTTATAACACCAAGCTGGTGGCGGTAAAAGAAGAAACCGACTATTTAAACATTACCGGCTTTGTGGGCAAGCCCGAAACGGCTAAAAAAACAAGGGGCGACCAGTTCTTTTTTGTCAACAACCGTTTTATCAAAAGCGGCTACCTCAATCATGCCGTCATGAATGCCTACCAGGACATGATTGCGGCCGATTCGTTTCCGGCTTACGTGTTGTTTATTGACCTCGATCCCACGCAGGTCGATGTGAATGTGCACCCCACCAAGCAAGAGATCAAGTTTGAAGACGAAAAGATCGTGTACGCTTTTGTACAGGCGGCCGTCAAACACGCCCTGGCGCAATTCAGCATTACGCCTACGCTGGATTTTAATTTAGATGCCTCCATACAGCAGCTTTCATCAGTGCAGCAACCTTTTACCGACGAAAAGAAAAGTTTTACACAGTCGTCTTCGCTTTTTCAAACCTTTACACAGGCCAACCAGGCCCATGCCATAGAGCCGGGCGGACAAAGCAATTTTACCCATTGGAGCGAAGTAGAGCGTTCGCCGTTGGATGTTGACCGTTGGTCGTCAGCCAACAGCACACTTCCAACTGACAACGACACACACCCAACGATCCACGACCAACCGCCAACGTCCAACCTTTTTACGCAATACCTGCAACCGGTTACCTATGACGAGGTGAAACTGACGCAGCTTTTCAACACCTATATACTGGTACCGGCGGCGCAGCACTTTTTGCTGGTGCACCAGCAGTCGGCCCACGAACGTATATTGTATGAGCATTTGAAAAAGGCCCTTCACGGCAAACCCGTGGCCACGCAGCGCAGTCTTTTTCCGGCTACCATTGAGGTAACGCCGCAGGATGCCGTACTGCTGAACGAGTTGCTCGCCGACCTGCAGCTGATGGGTTACCTCATTGAACCCTTTGGTAAAACCACTTTCGTGGTACAGGGCACACCGGCCGATGTTCCCACGGGCCATGAAAAATATGTGCTCGAACAATTACTGGAACAATTCAAACACTTCAGCAGTGCCCTGCAGTTTTCCAAACGTGAAGCCCTGGTGCGCTCGGTGGCCTGGCAGGGAGCCATTAAATCCGGCGTGCACCTGACCGAAAGAGAAATGAATGCCCTGGTGGCGGATTTGTTTGCCTGCGAACAATCCAATACCACGCCTTCCGGTCGCCCTACTTATATAGAGTTTAAAAAAGACCAGCTGGATAAGATGTTTGGCAAGTAGCGATTGTGCTGAATTTGGCAGCAGGCCATGTTTTGCACTGTTAGTATATGGGGTTTTGAAGGAGTTGTAGTAATTCTTGCATCTATCCAGTTGAACGGATTGCCGTGTTGAACTTCAACTTTTTCAAAATACCATATCAAGGCATGCTATTTCACCTATAAGTTTTAAAAAATACTAATGCCTCTCCCTTCTGTTTTGCTGAACTGGGTGTAGCATTTCTTCTAACTTCTTCAAATCCCCATGTAGCAGTTCTTGTGAAAAGTCCATATGACTTTAGTTGTACTTCTGTAGGTAGCGCTTCTTACTTTTTCTCCCCGAAAAAGTAAGCAAAAAGTTCAAGGCCAACCAGAAGGCTCCGCCCCTTTGGCCTTGCCCACGCACAAGCAACCCTCACTACGGAGTGTATCTTTCTTTATGGTCTGTAGATAATTTGAAAAGTTCTTTTGATATGGGTTTTTCAAGAAGTTCAAATCCTTTTGCGTGCTGAGGTCAACTACTGCAGGCGCGGTATCCCGCTAATTCTTTCTCAAAGCAATAAGAGTCTGAAGCCAACGCGGGATAAGGCGCTGGAATAGTCTGGCTGTCCTACTTTTTTGATTTTGCCTTATAACTTTAGCCTTCTGCTTTCCTCCTTTAGCCTTCTTCACTTAAAACTTATAACTTAAGACTTAAAACTCCTCTCCGCTGTGGACTGTCGTCTGTCGACTGTGGACTTCTCTCCCCCCTATACCGTTAGCAAACCGGTTTCCAGTGCCTGCTTGTACTGGGTGCAGGCGTTTTTAATAACGGCATCAAGCGGTGTGTAAGCAAAGTGAGGCAAGGCCTGCAACAGCGCGGCATTGTCAAATTGGGTGCGGCTATGGGCCACACGGGCCGACTCGCGGGTGAGCAAAGGGCTGTTGCCAGTAAATAATGATTTAAGTTTTTCCAGCCGCCAGGCCAGCTGGCCCACAAAAGGCGTGGCTTTGCGGTGCGGCCGCTGTTTGCCAAAGCCATCGGCAATGGTATGGAGGAGCCGCTGAAAGCTCCAGTTATCGCTGTTGACAATAAAGCGCTTTTGGTGCACCGGCGACTGCAGCAGTTGTACGGCCGCTTCGGCTACGTCTTCCACGCCAACAAAACCATTCACCCCTTCGGTATACCAGGGAAAGCCTTTGTACACGTTTTTGAAAATGGCGCAGCTCGACTGGTGCCAGTTGCCAAAGCCCAGGACGGTGCTGGGGTTGATAATGGCCCCCCTTAAGCCTTCGGCAAAACCCCGCCAAACCTCCAGTTCTGCATGACGCTTGGTAATGGCATAATGAGTATTGTTCTTGTTGTCTTCCCAGGTGCGCTGCTCGTTTACCTGTTCGCTTTTTTGGGTGCGGCCCAGGGCGGCTACCGAACTGACATGTACCAAGCGCTCCACGCCGTTTTCAAGGGCGGCATTCACTACATTGGCAGTTCCTTCTATATTGGTTTGGTACATGGCCTGCCGGTGGTTCGCCTGAAAGGAAACAATGGCGGCGGCGTGAATCACGCTTTGCACGCCCTGTAGGGCATCGTGCAGCGATACCACGTCCAGCACATCGCCATCCACCCACTCGACCGACTGCCAGGTGGCGGAGGGAATAAAAAAAGGCAAGGAAGCAGAACGGCGGATCGCACGGACCGGAAGCCCTTTCTCTACCAGGTTTTGGATAATGTATGCGCCCAGAAAACCAGTGCCGCCCGTAACAAGTATCATTTAATTTACCGTCTGCTGTTTGAAATTCAGGGCCAAAAGTAGGGCATAATGCCGCTTAAACGCCAAATCAGGTTTCGTAATTATAATAACCGCAGCCTGTTTTTTTACCTAGCTGTCCGTTTTCCACTTTTTCTTTTTGCAAAAAAGAAGGCTTCAACCGCTCCGGCTGCTGCAATTGATCGTACACGGAACAACTCACGGCATAGTTGACATCGTTGCCAATCAGGTCCATGAGTTTAAACGGCCCCATCTTAAAACCGCGGCTTTCCAGCAGGCGGTCCAGGGTAGCCAGGTCCGCTGCCCCTTCTTCGGCCAGGCGCAGGGATTCGATATAATACGGCCGCGCCACCCGGTTGACAATAAAGCCCGGCGCATCTTTACACACCACCGGTGTTTTGCCCAGTTGCCGGGTTAATGCCCCCAGGGTTTGCACAACGGCTTCGGAGGTTTGAGTGCCTTTCACTACTTCCACTAGCTTCATGATGGGCGCCGGATTAAAAAAGTGCAGGCCGGCCATCCGCTCCGGGTGGGGCACAGCAGCTGCCAGTACAGATATGGAAAGCGAGGATGTATTAGAAGCAAATATTGTTTCCGGCGAGTTGATCTGTGCCAGTTGATGGAACAAGGCGGTTTTGACTTCGGGCTTTTCCACAATGGCTTCAATCACCACATCCGCCAGGCATTGATCCATGTAGGAGGTGAATGTAAGATGTTGCAGAATCTCCGCTTTTTTACCGGCCGTTATCTTTTGCTTGTCCACCAGGGTTTGCAGGTCTTTTTCCAGTCTGGCTTTCGCCTTGTCCAAAACATCTGCATTCAGCTCGTACAAAATAGTGCTAAAACCCGCTGCCGCCGCTACCTGGGCAATACCGCTGCCCATGGTGCCGGCACCGCATACACAAATGGTTGAGATGTTCATGCCAGGATGTTTAAGTAAAAATAACCCGTTACCCTTGTTTTGGTTCAATTATCGCAATGGAAATTCGTTCTAACTTTATGGTACAACCCATTAAACCCAAAAGCGCATGAAGCAGAAAAACGCAATCTGGATTGGCCTGGCCGGTTTGTTTGCCGCAACGGCAGCTCTTTTTTTTGTGAGAAGGAAGAACCACGCCGACGAAGAAAAGCCGCCCAAGGGAGCACCGCAGCTACACCTGGAAAATCCCGGCACGCAGGATGATTTTCCCAAAGCACCCACCGAGTCAGAAGTGGGATGAGATATAGTTGACAGATGACAGTGGATGGCGGACAGAAAGAAAGTTCTTCAAAAGCCCATTTATAGAAACGGACTTTTGAAAAAGCCATGAAACCGCTGTCAACGGTCAATTATCAACTGTCAACCGCTCTACACCGCACTGGTAAACTGTCGCAAAAAGCGGATGTCGTTTTCGCTAAAGAGGCGCAGGTCGTTAATCTGGTACAGCAGCATGGCAATGCGTTCAATGCCCATACCAAAAGCAAAGCCGGTATATTTATTAGAATCGATGCCGCAGTTTTCCAGCACTTTGGGGTGTACCATGCCACAGCCTAAAATTTCTACCCAGCCGGTATGCTTGCACACGCGGCAGCCTTCGCCACCACAAATCAGGCAGCTGATGTCCATTTCAGCGCTAGGCTCGGTAAACGGAAAATAAGAAGGACGGAAACGCACTTTCACGTCTTTGCCAAACAGCTCCTGCACAAAAAAGTAAAGCGTTTGCTTCAGGTCGGCAAAGGATACGTGTTCGTCAATATAGAGGCCTTCTACCTGGTGAAAAAAGCAGTGGGCCCGGGCCGAAATGGTTTCGTTGCGGTACACGCGCCCGGGGCAAATTATGCGGATAGGCAGCTTGCCTTGTTCCATCACCCGCGTTTGCACATTGCTGGTGTGGGTGCGCAGCAGCCAGTCGGGGTTTTGATGAATATAAAATGTATCCTGCATGTCGCGGGCCGGATGGTTTTCCGGCAGGTTCAGCGAGGTAAAGTTGTGCCAGTCGTCTTCTATTTCCGGGCCATCGGCCACGGCAAAGCCCAGCTGGTGAAAAATATCGATAATGCGTTTGCGTACTAAATTAATGGGATGACGGGTGCCTACAGCAATCGGGTCGCCAGGCAGGGAAAGGTCTATTTCGTTGCCCGTTGGACGTTGGTCGTTGGCGGTAGCCGCCTTTAAAGCCTCGTACCGGGCTTCGGCAAACTGTTTGAAATCGTTGAGAATAAGGCCAAACTCTTTGCGCTGCTCGGCCGGCACGTTCTTCATTTCGCCCATCACCGCTTTTACAATGCCCTTGGTGCCCAGGTACTTGATCCGGAACGCCTCTACACTTTGCGCATCCGTAGCGCTATAGGTTTCTATTTCTGATTTATAATTATTGATTTGCTGCAGCAACTGATCCATCATGGGTGCAAAGATAATCGCAGATGACACAGATTTTTGAAGGATTTCGCAGATTGGTGTCTGTGGGTGGGTAGTTTAAGGTGTCTTTGGCAAGGTGTTTTGCAGCTTTTTAGGGGTAAATCTTTTTCAAAATCTTCTTTTTCCTTTGTTCTTAATCCCGATCAAGAAAGCTTGTCCACATATAAAATTCCCAAAATCTTCAAAATCCTTTGTTTAAAAAGCATCCAGAAAAACTAAAAGAAACGCCGCATAAAAAATCTGCGAAATCCATTTAAAATCCGTGAAATCCGCGATCAGAATTTCAGGCGAGCCGATAGGTTGATGACCCGCCCATCAATAGGGGCCCAGAGTTGCTTAAAAACAGGATTGTTGAAGGAGCCGCTGACAATGGTTTCTTTTTTGCTTTGGCGGTAGTCCAACAAGTTTTCGCAGTTGAGCACCAGCGCTACATTTTTAATGTCGTACCGAACCATGCCGGCCATAAAAAGATAGGAAGGACTGCGGCTGCCATCCTCCAGGTACTGCCTTCCGGTTACAGCGGCTTCCAGTCCTGCCCGGAAATGTTCTGAAAACGCATAAGCCAGCACAGAGGCGAATTTATTAAGCGCACTCAGCTCTATGTGCGGCTGCACCGGGTCGTATTGCTTCCGGGCATCGGTGAGCGTGTAGCCTACATAAAGTTCCAGCTCATCATAATCCATTTGTATATAGGTTTCAAAACCTTTTGTCAGTAATCCTTTGGCAGCATTGCTGAACAAAATACCATTGGCAGTATACGTAGCAACCAACGGGTGCTGAATCTGGGTAATATAAAACGACTGGTTGAGCGTCCATTCTGTGGCGCCTATTTTGCCGTGGTAGTTGAAGTCCCAGTTGCCGCCGTAGGAGCGCTCTGCCTGTACATTTTGCAGCGG
Organism: Bacteroidota bacterium; assembly: GCA_023391895.1. Classification (GTDB taxonomy): domain Bacteria; phylum Bacteroidota; class Bacteroidia; order Chitinophagales; family Chitinophagaceae; genus Flavisolibacter. The sequence goes on along the minus strand of JAEWAC010000074.1, from coordinate 6,396 downwards.
CAACAGTTTGGGATAATCCCGTTCGTCGATCTCGCTGCTAAAAACCGTGGGTAGTTTGTAGCCAAAGCCACCTCCGATACGGCTGGTAAAAGCGGTTGAGATTTTATACAACAAAGAAACACGGGGTAAAATAAAACTGCCGTAGTCAGAATTAAAATCGGTGCGCAATCCGCTTTGCAGCGTAAATTTTGGATGCAAACGCCAGTCATCCTGCACAAACAAGCCAAGGGTGGTGTGATTGTAATTGGGTATCTGGGTGCTGTCGGGCAGCTTTTTTTGAAAACGTTCGCCGTTCAGGTTGCCGCCACATACAATATCGTGCTTGGGTGACTTGATCACATAGGCCGCTTCGCTGTAATAGGAAAGTTGCCTGCCTTTCATGCCAAACGTATTGGTGGTGATGTCGCGGTTGTACCAGCTGCCGATAGCTTTTACCGTTAGTCTTTTGGAGGAGTTGATCCTTCGCTCCCATTGTACATCGGCCGAGTGGCGGGCGGATTCGTTTTGAATAAAGAACTGGTGGGTCGCACTTTTCTCATTTTGCAATACCACCATATCGCCGCCTTTGCGGTCTTCCAGTATGCCATTATAGCCAACGGAGAGTGTACTTTTTTGATCCGGATAAAAATAAAGGGTGGGATGCAGGAAAACGCTTTTCAGTGCCGCCACATCACTATAACCATCCTTATCTACATCCGCTTCTTTTTGATGGGTGCCGCCGGTAAAAAACGTATAGCCCATTTTTTGATTGCGGCCGGAGAGGTACAATTGGGCATTGGCTTCGTTCAGGCTGGAGTAGTTGAGCAGCAGGCTGCGCTCCGGTTTACCCAGCCGGGGCGTTTTTGAAATAACGTTGATCATACCGGCAATAGCACCGCCCCCATACAGGGTTGATGTGGCACCTTTGATGATCTCGATCTGCTTGAGGTCCAGCGGGGGTATTTGCAGCACGCTGAAGGAGCCGGCAAAGTCGCCAAACAAGGGCAGGCCATCGCGCAGCAGTTGTGTATAGCGGCCGGGCAGGCCTTGCACCCGCATTTCGGTATTGCCGGTCACCGCCGACGTCTGCTGGCTTTGGATGCCCGCCACATCACCCAGCAAACTGGCAATGTGCGATGGCTTGATACCGCCTTCTTCTTCCACTTCTTCGGTACCCAGCACTTCTACACGGGTAGGCAGGTTTTCAATACGGCTCTCTGTACGTGAGGAAGAAACGATCACCTCCTGAAGTGTGCTGGATTTAGCATTTAATAAAACAGTGACTTCTTTTTGAAGCGTATCGATGGTCAGCTTTTTTTCGCCATAGCCAGTAGCGGTAATGTGAAGCAGTGCTGCACTGTCCCGAACCACAACCGTAGCCCGTCCGTCGTTATCCGTAATCCAGCCTTTTTTATTGGGTGGTACCAAAATGGTTATCCCTCGCAACGGCTCCAGGCTAACAGTATCTTTCACCACAACGGAAATGGTTGTTTGCGCCCCAGCAGCAAACGCCAGGCAAAAACACAGGCACATCCATACTGTTTTCTTCATGCGGCCAGGAAGTGTTTAAGCGGCACACTGCTCTACAAAGCTTGACAGCAAGCAGTGCTATGATCATTTGGAACCCTGTTTCACAGGCGAAGGATAAAAGCTGTTCCAATAAAAACGCCACTACGCCATTTTTATTGGAAAACGAAGGCGGTAGCTATAGGGTTTTAAGGTGGCGGTTCAGGTTATTATATAAAACGGGTTTGCAGCTTTGGGCTATTTCACCCTTTACCATCATTAAAATTCCGTTTTTTCATTATACATTTTTCATTTCTCCTTCTTTTTCCCCACTTCTTTAAAACCCATATGCCTGTTATACAATCTGCTAAATCCTTTTCTTCAAAATCCTTCAAACTCGTGTTACTTTTTAAGATCCCATGCTGACCCAAATCTGCGAAATCCTTCAAAAATCTGTGTCATCCGCGATTATCTTTGCCGCCTTATGTCTGACTACCTGAATATTTCTGATTTTTTAGTACCCATTGACCGCAACGTGATTTCGCAGGACATGGGCTATAAAGAAGGCCAAATAGGAAAAGTGATCGAAGTGTATGAAGAAGGCTTTCCGGATGTGGAGTGGGCCGACCTGGTGCTGGTGGGTTGTGGCGAGCAGCGGGGCCAGGGGCTAAGGACCGAATCCAATGCCGCCGATGAAATAAGGGCCGCCTTTTACCAACTCTACTACTGGCATACCGATATCAAGCTGGTGGATGTGGGCAACATCCGCACCGGCAAAAGCCTGAACGATACGTACGCCGCTTTAAAGCTGGTGATTCGTGAGCTAACCGAAGCTGGCAAAACCGTGGTGATCCTGGGTGGCTCGCACGATCTGACGCTGGCACAATACTATGCGTTTGCCGATAACAAACAAGGCATTGACGCCGCCGGCGTGGATGCGGTGATCGACATCAACATTGACTCGCACCTGCGCAGCGACAAATTTTTGATGGAGATGCTGACGGCCGAGCCCAACTACATGCAACACTACAACCATATAGGGTTTCAAAGCTATTTTGTACACCCCCGCATGCTGGAAACCATGGACAAGCTCCGCTTTGACTGCTTTCGCGTGGGCACCGTTCGGGAGCACCTGGAAGAAATGGAACCTGTGATCCGCAACAGCCACCTGTTTTCGTTTGATATTGCCGCCATTGCCCATGCCTACGCGCCGGCCAATACCGTTACGCCCAACGGCCTTACCGGCGAAGATGCCTGTGTGCTGATGCAGTATGCCGGCATGAGCAGCAACCTGCGCAGCATCGGCATTTATGGCTACCAGCCGGAAAACGACCGCGAAAGCCTTACCGCCAAGCAAATCAGCCAGATGCTTTGGTACCTCATGGATGGCCGCAGCCGCGGCAACCGCGAGGCCAGCCTGGAAGAGCGGGATTCGTTTTACGAGTTCAATACCGTCTTTGCCGAGGTGGAAACCCTTTTTCTGCAAAGCAAAAAAACGGGCCGCTGGTGGATGCAGCTGCCCGATAAAAAGTTCATTGCCTGCTCGCACCGCGATTATATCATCGCCAGCAACAACGAGTACCCGGAACGCTGGTTGCGAGCCCAGGAGCGGCCGTAAGGGGAAGTTTAAAGTCTAAAGTATAAGGTTTAAAGTTGTTCAGGTGCGCCAGTTTGTATGGGGTTTTGAAAGAATTAAGAATGAAAAATTAAAAATGAAAAATGGGAAAAGCAGGGAGGTATGAGGTTTTGAAGACGTTTGCCTCCTTGTTTTTGCACGCTCAAATTGACCGTTTTCTAAAACACCTCTTACCTTTCATGCCGAACTCGTTTCAGCACCGCCTGTTCCTTTGATATGGTTTTTTGGATCGCGGATTTCACGGATTTGAAGAAAAGATTTCGCAGATTGGATAACCGTCACTATGGGCTTTTAAAAAACTTTCTGTCCACGAACAACGATCAACGGCCAAAGATGCATTATCCCGATATGGGTTTTTGAAAGCGTTGAAAACTTGTACAGCGTAGCCCAGAATTGTTCAAATGCCCATATGTCAATTCTAATGTTGAATTGAAATATAGTGCCCGGCCTGCCTCTCCACCGGGGAGGGAACAGAGGGAGGGGCCTCTCATGGGTTTTTGTAAGAGTTAGCAGATGCAAATTCAAAGCAAGATAAACATTCAAACGCCATCTCACTCCTTCAACAACTCAACTTATCAACTTCTTCAAAACTCCATATACTCTCCCAATCTGCGAAATCCTTATCAAATCTGTGGAATCTGCGATCCAACTCGTGAACAAGTGAACTGTGAACGATCAACTTTAAACCTTAAACTTTAGACTTTCAACTCCTCTCTTTCGAGGCAGCTTAACCCCACAAAAAAGCCTGCAGTCACTGCAGGCTTTTTGCATGCTTCCCCTGAGGGAAGATGGGTGAGGTTTCTACCAAACTTGAATTCTTTTTTCCGGTGCTTTGTACATTTTATCACCAGGCTGCACATGAAACGCCTGGTACCAGGCATCCATGTTCACCACAGGTCCGTTGGCCCGGTACATACCCGGCGAGTGCGAGTCGGTCAGGATCAGCTGGGCCTGGGTTTCCGGTAAAGCATTGTTGCGCCAAATCTGTGCCCAACTCAAGAAAAAGCGCTGGGCCGGTGTAAAGCCATCTATTTTTTTACCTTCTTTAAACTGCTTCGTATTGGTAAAGGCTTCATACGCCATCGACAAGCCACCCAGGTCTGCCAGGTTTTCCCCTAAAGTTAAACGGCCGTTGACATGAATGGTGTCCAGCACGGTAAAGGCATTGTACTGCTCTACCACCTGGTTGGCCCTTCCCTTGAATTTTTCGGCGTCTTCTTTGGTCCACCAGTTTTTCAAATTACCATCGGCGGCGTACTGGCTGCCGTTGTCATCAAAGCCATGGGTGATTTCGTGGCCAATGACCGCACCAATGCCACCGTAGTTAACCGCATCATCGGCGCCAAAGTCAAAGAACGGGAACTGCAGAATACCGGCCGGGAAAACAATCTCGTTGTTGGTGGCGCTGTAATAGGCATTGATGGTGGGAGGCGTCATGCCCCAGCGGGTTTTGTCCACCGGTTGGCCCCAGCGGCTGATCATATCGTTATACGCCCATTGCGAGGCACGGCGTACATTACCCAGGAAATCGGCCTTATCCACTTTAATGGAACTGTAGTCTTTCCAAACATCGGGATAACCGATTTTTTTGGTAAAAGCACCCAGTTTTTCCAGGGCCTTCATCTTGGTTTCGTCGCTCATCCAGTCCAGGCGCTTGACACGATCTGCAAAAGCCTGCTCCAGGTTGCTCACCAGCTGCTGCATGCGGGCCTTGGCTTCGGGCTTGAAATATTTTTCTACATACAACTGGCCCAGCAGGTCGCCCAGCTGGTTGTCGATAATAGCCGAGGTAAACTGCCAGCGGGGTGTCATTTCTTTCTGGCCGGTCAGCACCTGTGTGAGGGCAAAGTTTTGCTTAACGAAATCCTGACTCAGGTAAGCGGCGGTATTGTTCAGCAACTGCCACTTTAAATAGATTCTCCAGTCTTCTATCGGCAAAGCAGTTAATAAAATATCCATCGATTTAAAGAAGGCAGGATTGTTCACGATCACACTGTCCGCACCTTTCAGCTGCAGGCTGTTCAACATGTTGTTCCAGTCGATGGAGGGCGTGGTGGCGGAAAAATCCTTCACCGCAAACTTGTTGTAGGTTTTGTAGGGATCGCGCATTTCGGTACGGCTCAATTGCGCTTTGGCCAAAGCCGTTTCTATACGAAGTACGGCGGCGGCGTGCGCCTGAGCGGTAGCGGCATCTTCGCCAATCAGGCCAAACATTCTGGCCAGGTGCTCGCTGTAAGCATTGCGGATCCGGGTGCTGCGGGCATCGGTTTTAAAATAGTAATCGCGGTCGGGCAGCGTGGTTCCACCTTGCGATAACTGCGGAATGTATTGGGTAACGTTTTTACGGTCCTGCGTCACGAAAAAGCCAAACAAGGCACCACCCATACCCTGGGTACGCTGGTACGCCAGTTCGTTCAGCAGGCCCTGTACGTCTTTAATGGCGTCAATACGTTGCAGGTCGGCTTTGATGGGTGCATATCCCAGCCGGTTGATGGCAGTAGTATCCATGCCGCTGAGGTAAAAGTCGCCAATCTTTTGCATGCGGGCATCGCTGCTTTTTTTAGAAGCTTCCACCAGCAGGCCCTGCATGCGTTTGCTACTTTCTTCGCGCAGCAGGTCAAAGCTGCCCCAGCGGGTTTTAGAGCCAGGCACCGGGTTGGCCTTTAACCAGCCGCCGTTGGCATACAAATAAAAGTTGTCGCCTGGTTTTACCGAATGGTCCATATTGGCCTTATCGATGTATCTGGGGCCTTTGGGTTTGTCATTATCCCGGGGTACAAAAGCGGCTACGGAAACCGCTACGGCCCCAATGGCAATGCCTTTCATCAACGTATTCATGTGGGAGATTTTTTTTGGTGTGCGAATTTACTTTACATGGCCTGAAATTGTTTTGATAAACTGTAAATATTCTGTTGGAGCACCGGTTATTAATACATTTGACCCTTTATTAACACTTATGAAACTACGGTTCATCCCCCTATGGCTTTGTATGCTGACGCTTGGCAGCTGTAGTGTTTCCCGCCAAATCAACCGCTCGGCGCAGCAAACCCTGTTGCAGGCCGAGGCCCTGCAAACCGCCCATGTAGGCATTTCTATTTTTGAGCCGGCGGCCAACAAATACTGGTTCAACCACCAGGGCGACAAGTATTTTGTACCAGCTTCCAATACCAAGATACCTACCTGCTATGCCGCCATGAAGTACCTGGGCGACAGCCTGCCGGGACTCAAGGTAACCGAAACCCAAAACCATTTGTTTGTACAGGCCACCGGTGATC
>JAEWAC010000013.1 GCA_023391895.1 Bacteroidota bacterium | reverse complement strand
CGACCGTACGGAAGAGACCTATGTACTGGGCGGTTATGGCACCATCCATACCGACAGCGGCAATGCCGCCAAAACCTTATACCTGCGCGAAAGCAAAGAAGCTGCCTACAGCATTCTGCTGGCCCACTTTGCCAACGAAGCGGAGCAATACGTCACCCTGTTTCAGGTACGCTACTTCAGTGGCGGCGACATGAAGCGGGTATTTGCCATTGCGCACAAGCCCTTACATATTGAAGAAGACTTTACGCCTTTTGACCTGAACGGAAACTGGCGCCGCCGGCTGGACCAGCAGTTCAACAACGGCAGCCGCAAACAGATAGAGTGGTTTGATGCCGCATCGCGTTATGCGCACCGTTTGGTTGAAGTGTTGGGCATGCAAAGCATCCAGGCCCTGAGCTTGTTTAACCAAACCGTTGGTATCAAAGTACTGGGGGAACTCAACGAGTTTATCCGCACCAACATGCTGGAACCCCGCAATATGGAAGACCAGTTTCAGGAGCTGAAAAAGCACCTGACCACCCTGCTGGATGCGCAGCGCAACATTGAAAAAACAGAAGAACAGATCCGGCTGTTGCAAAACCTGCAGGAGCATTATATTATATATAAAGAAGCTTCCGAGTTACTGAACGGCTCTAAACAAGAGCTGGAAACCACCCGGATCTGGAAGAACTTTACCCGTTTCCAGTTGTTGAGCGATGCCATCAAAAACAATAGCCGGGACCTGGAACAACTGGAGCAGCAACTGGCTGATTTAAAACAAAACATCGCCCACCTGCTGGAAGAAGAAAGACAAACCAAAAACCAGATCGAAAACAACAAAGCGGGCCAGCGGCTGCAGCAGTTGGAAAAAGAACTGGAAATGCTGAATGCACAGTTAACAGAAGCAGAAACCCTGCTGAGCGGATTTGTGGAGTGGTGCAACATTTTAAACCTGGGCGAAACGCAGCCCGTGGACGAAGCCGCCTACCACCGCATTAAAAAAGAAGCAGAACGGGTAGATAAAAGGCTGGTCACCGAAATCCGCAACAACGATGAGGACCGCTATGAGGCCCAGGACCGGCTGAAGCAGGCCAACGAACAAAAGGCCGTGATCGAAAATGAGCTGAACGTGCTGCTGCACAGCAAAAACAACATTCCCGGCCACCTCATCAGCCTGCGGAAAGAAATCTGCGATGCGCTGAAAATAGACACCAGCGAACTGCCATTTGCCGGTGAACTAATCCAGGTAAAACCGGAAGAACAGGAATGGCAGCCGGCACTGGAGAAATTGCTGCACAGCTTTTCGCTACGCCTGCTGGTACCAGACAGTTACTATAAAAAAGTAAACCGTTATGTAAACAATACCAATCTGCGCACCCGTTTTGTGTACTACCGCGTAGGCGATGTAGCCCTGGACCTGTATGCAGAAGATGACACGGTTTACCACAAACTAGACTTTCACCCCGATCATCCGCTGAGTGCATGGGTAGAGCAACAAATCATTCACCAGTTCGACTACGTTTGCGTAGCCGATGAAAAAGAGCTGGAAAGATATAACTATGCCATTACCCTCAACAGCCTTATTAAAAGCAAGGACCGGCACGAAAAGGATGACCGCTCGGAAAGGGCCGATCCCAGCCGCTATGTAATGGGCTGGAACAATGAAAAAAAGAAAGAAGTACTGCAGCAAAAACGGTCACTCCTGCTCAGCGAAATAGAACAGGCTTCAGAAAGCATGCAGCGGGCCGAAAACAAAAACAAACAACTGCAGAAAAAGGTATATACGGTAAAGCGTATAGCCGAACATACGGATTTTAAAAGCATCCATACCGGGGCGATCCAGTTGCAAATGCACAAGGCCGGACAACAGATTGAAGCTCTGAAAGAAAGCAGCGACCAGTTAAAATCCCTGGCGCAACAACTGGATGTGATCGAGCAGCAGCGGATCCAAAACGAAAAAGAAAGAGATGAACTGGTAGGAAAAATTTTCGTGGAAGAAAAGAATCTCCAGGAAATGCAATCGCAGCAAAAACAGCTGGAGCCTTTTGCCCTGCACCTGGAGGAAAATGATAAGGATTTGTTATTGCAGTTTCAGCAAAAGCACAGCACCACCCTTTCTGAAATCACTCTTCAGAATATTGAAACCAGCTACGAATATTTAAAAACCCATATCGACGCAGTCATAGCCCGCCACGAAGAAACCGTTACTAAAGAAGAAAGAGAAGTGGAAAGAGCCATCAGCAAGATCAAAAATCCACCCGTCGAGATCCTGCAGCGGTTTACCGACTGGGCGGCCGATGTACACCTGCTGCCCAACGATTGTACTTACGCCAACGAGTACCTGGAGTGGCTGCAAAAGCTGGAAACAGAAAACCTACCCAAGTACAAAACCGATTTTGAACGCTACCTGCACGAAACCATGGTGTATAAGATCGGTGAGCTGAATGAAGAACTGGATAATTGGGAAACCAAAATTAAAAACAGTATCCAGACCCTCAATCGCTCGCTGGGCGAGATCAACTTTAACCGTTTGCCAGATACGTATATTCAACTGGGCATCCGGCCGGTAGCGGATACCACCATCAAGGAGTTCCGGCACAACCTGCTAGTAGCCCTGCCACAGGCGGCAGACTGGCAGCAAAGCAGTTTCGAAGAAAAGGCCATTCACTTTAAAACCCAGGTAGAACCCCTGATCAACAGCCTGGATGAAGCGGAAGCCTTTCGCAGCAAAGTACTGGATGTACGCAACTGGTTTGAGTTCTGGGCCGATGAAAAGTACCGCAACACGGATGAACTGAAAAAAACCTACCGGCAGATGGGTCAGTTGTCCGGAGGTGAAAAAGCCCAGCTGACCTACACTATTCTCTGTAGTGCCATTGCGTACCAGTTTGGCATCACTAAAGAAGGCAGTAATCCCCGGAGTCTCCGCTTTATTGCCGTAGATGAAAGCTTCAGCAACCAGGATGAGGAAAAAGCCACTTACCTTATGGAACTCTGCCGGCAGCTGCACCTGCAGTTACTGGTGGTAACACCTAGCGATAAAATACAGGTGGTGGAAAACTTTATTGCCCATGTGCACCTGGTACAACGGGTCAACAACCGGCACAGTGTTCTGTACAATATGACCAAAAAAGAGCTCAAGGAAAAGCAGGAGGAAAAAGAAGCGGTATAGGGTTTTGAAAAAATGCAATTGCTATTAACCCAAAATGTAAAAAAGAAGGCCTGCCCGTTTGTACCGGCAGGCCTTCTTTTTAAAAAAACCATATAACCTTTTAAAATACCCATATGGCCTGCTCCAGTCACTTAATATCGCTTTGTCCGCAAGGCAGAACAGGTAAAAGTTTTTACTGATGAATATCATTAAACCAGCTTTTGCCCATCATTGTTCTGGTTTTTCCAAGAGCGAAAATTGCCGGCAGTATGATCATTTAAATTGTCATCATGGCTGGCAGCATTCATTTGGGTTTAACAGGCGATGTGATGATTGGCAGAGGTGTGGATAAAGCCATTACACAAACGGGATATTTATACCCGTGGGGCAATGTGCTGCCCCTGCTGCAAAGCGCCGCGATCAATATCATTAACCTGGAAACGGCCTTAACCAACAGCGAACAGCAGGTGCCCAAGGTGTTTAACTTCAAGGCAAGTCCGGATAAAGTAAAAACCTTAACGGCCGCCCATATAACCGTTGCCAACCTGGCCAATAACCACATCCTTGATTTTGCGGAAGCAGGCCTACTGGAAACCCTTCGTACACTGGATGGTACCGGCATTCAGCACACCGGTGCCGGCATGAATGAACTGCAGGCAGCCCAACCGGCCATTTTTAAAACCCCATATGGCCGGGCCGGGGTTTTGGGATTTACCGATAATGAGTATCGCTGGAAAGCCGGTCCGGGCCGCAGTGGCATTAACTATATTGATGTAGGAAAACTAAAAGACCGGCAAAGGGCCTTAACTTCCATAAAACACCTGCGCAAAGCGGTAGACCTGCTCCTGGTTTCTATACACTGGGGGCCCAACATGCAGGAAGAACCGCCTGATGTATTTATTAATTTTGCCCACCAGATGGTGCATGAAGGAGCAGATGTGATTCATGGCCACAGTGCCCATATCTTTCAGGCTGTAGAGGTCTTTAATCATAAAATTATTTTATACGATACCGGCGATTTTATAGACGATTATGTGATAGACCCGGTGCTCCGAAATAACCTTTCCTTTTACTTTCAGCTAACGATCAGCAACAAGGGAATTGAAGGACTACAACTCTTTCCGGTTACCATCAGCCATTACCAGGTTAATTTTTCCAGCCAGCCGGAGGCTGAGTGGAGCATCAGGCGCCTGCAACAACTCTCCAGCCGCTTTGGCACGTCCATCAATGCTGACGGCGAAGTTTTGCTTCAAAAGTCCGGAGCAAAAAGCCAGCCCAATGGTACCTGAAAACGATGGACACCCGCAGTAAGGCGTCCGCTCCTTCAGTTGCATCATTTTAATAAAAATACCCAATTGATGTTTCCGGCGCTAAAGCTTTCCTGATTTTTCCGGGCTGTTTTTTAGAAACAGGTTAACAAATGATTTGTAAATTTGTAGGGGTACCGGAATATTTTTGCTTTATATCAGAAGGATCCCTTTTTTTGAGTTTTTCTGAATTATTTAAGGTAATTTTCTAGGCCGTCATCTTTGAATTAAATCACTTTCATGAAGAGCAGTAGACTTACAATTGGAATCGTTTCATCAGTTGCCGCCGGCATGGTAGCTTATTTTGTCATCAGAAAAATTATTCTGCAAAAAAGGCTTTTAAGAGTATCTGAAGAAGGCTATGAAACAGCATATGATGTACTGTATCCTTTAAAGAAAAGAGATAAGTATTTCTGGTAATATTTCCTCATAGCTTATTCCTGTGTTTTTAGATAAATCTCTTTGAAAAGATATAGTGGAAGCGGTTTTGCTTTCCTGACATTTTCCTGATGACGTTTCGAAACTTGATTGCAATCAGGAAAATGTCAGCACCAGTCAATCCCGTACTTTAAGCGAACTTTTCTATAAGGCATTAGAGAACCATCCTGCACTAACTATTCTTCTACCTGCTTACCTTGCTTTTGACAAAATGCACCAGGCATTTAATATATAGTATAGCTACTAACCGAATAATGGATTTGCTTGGGTACATTTTTAAAGCACCCGTAGCCTGCACCAGTGCAGCCCTAAAGTTTTTATGTTTATGAAGAACCTTGTAGGCATTTCCTGCCAGGTACCGAGACATATTTTTTAGAGTCTCCTGTTTAATTTTTTTCTTCTCCACTTCCGGCAAATAGTTTTGTATAATATTGATCACCTTATTCAGGTCTTTAATAGTTTGGCCAGATAAAAAGGAACGGGTGGTAATATTATTGTTGTGCACCCGGTAAATGGACAGGTATTTGGGAGAATAAGCAACCGGGTACCTGGAAGCAATCCTCACCCACATTTCCCAGTCTTCTCCAAAATGAACCGCAAAGAAACCGCCCAACTGCTCGTATACACTTCTTTTGACCACCATGGCTGGTGGCTGCAATCTATTGCGCTGCGCTATTTGATGTAACCAGTGGGGCAGGATACAAGGCTCTTCAGCAAGAATGGCCGATCCTTTTACTCTGAAATACTCCCTTCCCCTTTCATCCATCAGCATATGGCTGGTAAATGCAGCGCCTGCCTCCGGAAACTGGCAGAATAAAAATTCAATTTCTTTGTAAAACCCATCTCTAACCTTGTCGTCACCATGCAACAGGTGTACCCATTGGCCCCTTGCCTTGTTCAAACAGGTTTCAAAATTGCGTAAACTTCCCCTGTTGGTGGCCTGTCTGTAGTATAAAACCCTTCCTCTACCCACTTCATTTACTAATGATTCTACATCTCCATCCGTGCTGCAGTCATCCACCACTTCTATTTGCATTTGGTCAGGCCCCGGATCCTGTACCAGCACACTTTCCAGGGTTTCTTTCAAAAAGTGCATGCAATTATAGGAAGGTATCATCACAGACCACAGCGGCCTTGATGTATCCTCCGCAAGCGGTAGAATTGGAGGTGGAGTATCAGGAATCCGGTCGTTCATTCAAGAGTGTATAAAGCTTGATTTCGGTCAAATCATTTTCCGTAATAAACCATGACATCGTTCATCACAACAATAGCTTATTAGCAACAATATTTTGGGCTATCAGTCGGTCCGGCGATAGCCAAACGCCCTTATCTAATTTAATATAAATAAGCGAAAGGGTGAAACTTAAAAAACTACATCACTTTAAGATAAGAACAGCTTTGAGTAGTATTGATCAACGGCAACTTCTCATAAAAAATGCAATTGATATTTATAGAGAAATCCTTGCACTCCTATATGCCTGCTGTTAAATTGCGTGATTAAAATCAATAAAAACGATTAAGGAATACGACTTTGTTTCTGACCTATGCGGCAAACATGTTTCTCGATTTTTATGAAATCTTGATGTGATTTTAATCTTAGAAGCAACCTAAATTATATTTCAATAGACGGTAGTCAAGAAAAACGTTTTGAAAATAAAAGCCATAAAATAAAAAGATGGATTTTGCTCCCTCTTTTAGCTTTCCATGAATGGTAAATTTCAGGTGAATGGCAAGTGAACAAAATACATCAGTCCCTATTTTACGAACAAAGGCTATTAATCCAGGTCCAATGGAACTACAAATTGCATTTTATATTATCAAAAACACAAATAAGTGTAAGATGAACACTTAATACCAGGTAAGCATATCCACTTATAAAATAGACTTTTTTTCAGGATTACTGATGCATATGGTATTTCCATCTGCATTTGCTACACAAATAATAATGAATTATTTATGCGAATGCAATACAATTATTGTTTGTAAATAATGGCACTAAATAACCAGTGTGGCTATGCGAAAAACGTTTCCGGGTAAAAAAAATAAATAGACATAGCTATACATTTGCAACGCAAAAAAAAGTTCTTTTTAGTTCTACATTTCGCTCCCTATTGATCATAAATAAGAAATCAAAACTCCCTACTCACTGAAAACTTATTGGCATAGTAATTGTCAACTCTGTCGAAACTTTGAGAAAAACGATTTAGCAAAGTTTTTTTGAGGAAATTTTTCCAGACAGGATTAGTAAAAAAGAAAAACCAAGGAATAATAGGCGATTTTTTTCCACGAGTATCGTAACCTATTTATTAACTATAAAATCAAAAACCCATCCTATGAAGGGATTAAGCAATCAATTGCGTCATGGCAAGGCCATGCTGACACCGCTGTTGTTATCAGCCGTACTCTTTTCTTGTAGCAAAGAAGATCTTCAGGAACCTTCATCAGAAATTGAAGGTGTAGAAACACAACTTTCCACCGTTGGCGCTACTTATTCATCCGCCAACTTGCTTTTCGAAGAAACGTTTGAAGGCAGTGATCCATGGTCTGGTTATGACCTTAAAGAAAGATTTGCAGGCTCGCATACTTTCAATCAGGTAAGCAGCCCTGTATTTTCCGGTTCCAAATCAGGTCGTTTTGAACTCAGAAACACTGATGAATTAAGTAGTGGCACAAGGGCGGAAGTTCGTTTCCCCGAAATCACTTCTACTTCACAATTGCACCGTTGGTATTCATTCTCCTTGTATTTGCCTTCTGCCGATTACAAGAAAGACAGCGAAGACGAAGTACTGAACCAATGGCACCAGGGAAGCGGCTACAGCCCCTCCATCAGCCTGAGAACAAAAGATGACAGATTTTGGCTTTATGTAAAACCAACTACATCTACAACTCAAAAGATTGATCTGGGCGCTATTCCAAAAGACAAATGGAATACGTTTGTTTACCACATCAAGCATTCATCTGGTAGCGATGGTATTTTAGAACTGTGGATCAATGGCAAGAAAGTAGTAGACCGTGCAGGTGCCAACATGTACAAAGTTGGCGGAGACATTGAATACCCAAGATTTAACATTGGTATTTACAAATCAGCCTGGAATGGTAGCAATACCTCTGAAACAAGTAAAAGAGTGCTGTATTATGATCAATTCCGCTTAGGTAGCGAAAAAGCCACTTATGCTGAAATGACTTCCGGAAAATCAGTACCAACTGAGCCTGCTCCAACAGACCCCGTTACTACAACACCACCGGCTAGTTCAACACCTCCGACTGGTTCATCCATCACTGGTTTTACGCTGGTGAGCGCTCATACCGAAAAAGATGTGATGTCTATTGCTAATGGTGCAACCATCAGTCTGGCTAAAATTGGCGAAGCTAAACTGAACATCCGTGCTAACACAGCTTCTTCTTTAACCAGTGTAAAGTTTGAACTGAGTGGCGCACAAAGCAAAACCTATACAGACAAAGCAGCTCCATTTGCTCTGCATGGTGATTCTAATGGCAACTATTATTACGGCAACTGGGCTCCTCCTGCATTAGGCACTTACACTCTGAAGGCTACGCCTTATTCAGGTAGCACTGCTGGAACTCCTTACACTATTAAATTTACGATCACTAAATAAGGATGATTCAGCGAAAGTTGAACCGATAACACAAGAAAAAAGACAGCTCATGAGCTGTCTTTTTTCTTGCCTGTTTTTCAATTTACTACCGGCAAAATAGCATTCTGATTTCTCAACTGCTTACCTACACAAAAAGCCTTTCCTCTTCAGTATAAAATTGAAATGAACGCCTGCTTTTCTTTAAAGCTTTCCAACTTTTTTAAACCCCCATATACCCACTCATAATCAGGCTTAGTTCCCACCTACTGTCATTACAATTCCTGATAGCAGAAATCACCATCAATCATATACAATTTTTTAAACCTGAATTCTGGACCATAAAGAGAATGATCCATCAAAGGACCGCTCTTTCTTATATTATAAACTTTATATTAATTATATATATCATATAATAGATTAGTCTACATATGCCTTGATATTAAATATTGGCATAATAATTGCTTGGCTTGTCGAAACTTTTTAAAAGAAGTCTCCACTTTACGAAAACTCCATTTCAGGCCACACTTTTGAAAACTCACTTTCTAGCACAGGAGTTACGAACCGGAAAATCCAAAGATTAATAGGCGATGTAAATTATTATTTATTGTAACCTCTTTATTAACTATATTTAAATACCAACTTCCTATGAGAAGTTTAATGGGAAATTCATGTAATGGCCATGCCATGTTTACATTTCTGCTATTTACAACCATTTTATTTTCTTGCAGCAAAGAAGGCCTTCAGGAACCAGTTGCTCCAATTAAAAATGTAGACCATCAACTCACCGTTCTTGGTGCGGCAAAAGCGGCTTCTAACATCATTTTTGAAGAAACCTTTGAAGGCAGCACTCCCTTTGTTACAGGCTACGATATCAATAAAAAATTTGTAACCGCACATGCTTTCAAACAAGTCACCCGGCCCGTTTTTGCAGGCTCACGATCTGGTCGTTTCGAGTTAAGAGATTCAGACCCAATGGTAAGCAGTGGCACCAGGGCAGAAATTCGGTTTCCTTTACCGGCAGCATCCGACTTGAACAGGTGGTACTCTTTTGCCATTTACCTGCCTTCTGCCGATTACCAGTATGATGATGAAGACGAAGTGCTGAATCAGTGGCATCAGGGAAGCGGCTACAGCCCCTCCATCAGCCTGAGAACAAAAGATGACAGATTTTGGCTTTATGTAAAATCCACACCATCAACCACCGACAAGATTGACCTGGGTGTCATTCCAAAAGACAGGTGGAATACTTTTGTTTACCATATCAATCATTCTTCAGGTAGTAATGGTTTGATTGAACTATGGATTAACGGAACCAAAGTGCTGGATCGCAATGGTGCCAACATGTATGACATCAGCAGAGGAAAATTTGAAACGCCCCGGTGGAATATTGGCATTTATAAATCGGCCTGGAATAATGATAAAACGACAAAAGCCAAGAAAAGAGTGGTTTATTATGATAATATAAAATTAGGCAATGGCAATGCTACCTTAGCTGAAATGTCTCCCGGCACCGTCAATAGCCATTCAACAAGCGGCACAAGCAATTCAACACAGTCGTCCGCACCAACCATGCCAGCCAAACCGCTACCGCATAACGCCACGAACGCCTCCACCCCTTCTATTACCAGTTTAACTTTAATTAATGCCCATAACGAAAGGGACATCATGACCATTACGAATGGCACTATTATCAGCCTCTCCAGGATTGGTGCAGCCAAACTGAATATTCGCGCCAATGCCACTTCCTCTTCAGGCAATATCAAGTTTGAACTTGCGGGCGCACAAAGTAAAACTTATACCGACAAGGCAGCGCCGTTTGCCTTGCATGGAGACTCTGGTACCGGCAACTACTATTTCGGCAACTGGAACCCACCACAACCAGGCATTTACACGCTAAAAGCAACACCTTACACTGGCGCAAATGCAACCGGGCAAGCAGGCAAGGCTTATCTGGTCAGGTTTACTATAACCCAATAAGGCCATTTCTTTTTATACCCTTTATGGCAATTTAAAAGTGATGGCAAGCAAAGCTCCATGCTTATCTGTGATCCAACCTGGCAAACAGATTTGGCGGCTTTTTGAATCCAACTGAACGCTGTATGAAAAGGGAAAACAACTGCGTATCCGGTGCAGAGATCTCGTCTCAAGGCCGGGATGACAGGGGTAAGTGGACTTTGTTTAATGCAATTGCTGTTGGTAATAGAGCACTTCTTTCAAAACCCCATATGGATTTTTGAAAAAGGCTTTACTCCAAATAGTAGATCAAAGCAACAAAGCACACCCGCACTGTCATCCCAGCCTTGAGCGGGATCCCTCATACCAAAGGATGCTCAAAAAACATTTGATCGAAAAAGAAAAAGAGCGAGAGCCTACTTGTACGCAACCCTCGTCCGCGTGATGTTGTCTTATTCACCATTGACGAAAGGATTGGATTTCATAAAGTTGAAAACAATTTGGTATAAGGAGCATGACCTTTTGCATCTAATCATTAAAAAGGCCACTCCTACAATGAATGGCCTTTTTAATGATTTCAACATTCAATTAAACAATGATGCTACTAATTCACAACCATAAACTTCTGCGTGATCGTACTACCATTTTTGCGTTTCAAAATAATATGGTACAATCCAGGCGTTAATTGGTAAGTATCAATGCTCATTGAACCGGCAAACCTGCCCGTATGTACTACACGTCCATACGAATCGGAAACCACTGCTTCTGTAAATTCATTATCCGTGGCTCTAATGGTAACACTTACCCCTTTTTGCACATAATTGGGATAAACCTTAATGGATTTAGCAACTTCCATCTCCTGCAATTGTTTGCCATTGCCATTGACAGCTGCTTTCTTCTTGGTAGTATTTGATACCGAGGTTGTGCTAACGGTTGTTGCAGCAGTTGCATCTGACGCCAGTACGCTGACTACCTGGTAGGGGCTTGTATCCATTTTTGTAGCCAGGATCACCACATCAGGATTATATGGATTATGGGTGCTGGTGGGATACCTATATACCAAGCTACCGCTGATCAGCGGCTGGGTAGCTCCAAAGGCAATATTGGAAGTAGCGCTCTGCCGGTAAGCAATATTGCTACCATTATTAAATATCACTTTTATCTTACCCAATGTTTCATTCAATAACACTATAGGTTCCGTTCCTTTCTTCGATCCATCTTCAACTAGTACCGGGTACATGTTGTCCCAGCTGCCGGAAGGTCTTCGCACTAAAAGTCCCAGACTGACATAACCAGTCCTGCCAAAATTGGTCTTTACAGCCGCATACATGGTACCGTCGCTGGCTACCACCAAATTCATAAAGTCATCGGCCATTCCGCTACCGACATTATCAATGGCCGATTGGGAGGCGGGCACTTCATCAGAAGACCATTCGGTGGGACTGCTGCCGTCGGTATGGGTTTTAAAGCCGAATCTCTTCGTATTCTGGTTGGACCAGAACACCCCGATCTTACCCGGCAACTTGGTGATGGCACAGATATCATCATCGTTGATACCGGAGGCAATCGTAATAGGTGCACTCCAGCTGGTATAAGGAGCATCGCTGTACCACACCTGCACATCGGCCACGCCAGCGGAAGCTACCCACATCCGGCCCTGTCCATCTACGGTCAAAGTAGCGGTTTCAGAACCAGCGGGCATCGACAGGGTGACATTAGCAGCCCGCTTGCTCCAGAATTTATAAGTGCCGGTGGCAGCATCATATTGCGCAGATGAAATGTAGGCATTAGCGGAAGCACCCTTGTATAACAAAAAGTGAACTACATCACCTACCACCCAGCAGTCTGCCCTGCTGCCGCTGCTCAACAGCTTCAACACGGGTGTCCAGGTAGTACCATCCAAACGGAAGATTTGGGTACCATTTGAGCCAGCCGGCACTACGCACCACCACTTGCCGGCATAGAACCAGGATTTTGCCTGGGGATTTTCCCTCGTATCTACGCCGGAAACTATGTTGCCCAATGGTGTAACCGAGACAAAGCTTTCTCCTACCGGGTTGGGATCCGTTATGATAGATATGCTATAGATTTGCCCTGCCGTATACCCGCCGCTAATAGCATTACCTGCCGCATCTACAATACCCGTACCGCTGCCTTTTAAATCCAAACGGATGTCCCCACTTCCACTGAGCGATCCAAGGGTAACATCATAGGTACCACCGCTACCATTTACTGAGTTGATCGTTCCTTGAACAGTGCCTGTTGCCGTCAAACTAAAGTCATTAACGTCCACTCCGCTGACGTTTTCAGAAAATGTAACACGGAAAACAACCGAAGTAGTCGAAGTAGACTGCGTGGTTGGAGAAAAGCGGTCGATGGACTGCACGGATGGGGCGGTCACATCGGCCTGTTCAATGGTATAACTTTCGCCGCTGGTAAAGCCTCCAGGTATGATATTACCAGCCGCATCCATGATACCGGTGCCACTGCTCTTTAAGTCCAAGCCCAGCGTACCGGTACCGGTGATAGCATTAACGGTAATATCATAAGTGGTGCCGCTTCCACTGAATGATGCAATTGTGCCGCTGGCAGTTCCCCGAATAGCAAAATCAGCCGCATCTACGCCGGTAACGCTTTCTGAAAAAGTAATCTGGAATGTCACCTGGTTGGCCGTAGTATTTTGAGTTGCAGGCAGGTGCCTGTTGATACTGGTGACACCCGGTGCCGTTTTATCAAAAGTTACACTGGTACCATCAGTGGTAGCAGTAACTCTTGTACCGGCTGCACCTTTTGTACTGGTGAAGTCAATGGTAAAGGGTATGATGCCTGTTGCATCATTATTGGTGAGGGAATAAGTGGCTGTAAAACTATTGTTGCTTCCTGGCGTTGACACCACGCTGTGTGTGAAAATCGTAACAGCGGGGGTATTGACAGGCTCGGAAGCTGTAAAATGTAAAGTAACGATATCGCCTGCCTTGGCCAGGGAGGCAGTACTATTATTCGAGGCAATAGAAACGGAAGAAAGGGTCGGTATATGTTGAATGATGTTATAGGTTTGTCCGCTGGTAAAGCCGCCGCTGATGGCATTTCCGGCTGCATCTGTTATACCAGTGCCGCTGCTTTTCAGGTCCAGGCCTAGTGTACCGGAACCGGTAATATTGTTCACGGTTACATCATAGGTACTTCCGCTGCCGCTGACAGCTGCAATAGCACCGCTGGCAGTGCCATGTATTGCAAAATCAGCCGTATCTACGCCGGTGACATTTTCGGAGAACGTCGTTCGAAAGGTCACCTGTCCCAATGATGTTGTGTCACTGGCAGGTGATTGGCGATTAATGCTTACAACCGCAGGTGGCGTATGATCTGAGGAAGCAGCATCCGACGCCAGTACACTGACTACCTGGTAGGGACTTGTATCCATTTTAGTGGCAAGGATCACTACATCAGGATTATATGGATTATGGGTGCTGTTAGCATGATTATAAACCATACCGCCACTGCTGATGAGTATTTTAGTCTCGCCAAATGATATATTGGAAATGGAGCTTTCCCGATAGGCAATAAAGCCGCCATTGGTGAGGGTGGTAAATACCACTTTTACTTTACCCAATACCTCATTCAAGAGAATGATTGCTTGTGTACCTTCCCGGGACCCGTCATCTATAGTTACCGGATATAAGTTGTCCCAACTGCCGGAAGGCCGGCGCACTAAAAGTATAAGCTGAGGGTAACCTGGAGTATTGTAGCTGGTTTTTGCCGCACAATACAACGTGCCATCGCTGGCAACTACCATATTCATATGGTCATCGGCCATACGCGGAAGCCCACTAATGGCCGACTGGGAAGCCGGCATTTCATCAGAAGACCAATCAGTGGGACTGCTGCCGTCGGTATGGGTTTTAAAACCAAACAGCCCTGTATTCTGGTTGGACCATAACACCCCGATCTTGCCCGGCAATTTGGTAATGGCACAGATATCGTCATCCTTGATGCCCGTGGCAATCGTGATAGGCGCACTCCAACTGGAGTAAGGGGAGTCGCTGTACCACACCTGCACATTGGTCACACCAGCAGTGGCCACCCACATCCGCCCCTGCCCATCCACTGTGAGCGTACTGGTTTCAGAACCAGCGGGCATCGAAAGGGTGACATTTGCAGCCCGCTTGCTCCAGAATTTATAAGTGCCGGTGGCGGCATCGTATTGCACAGAAGAAATAAAGGAATTAGCGGAAGCCCCTTTGTATAACAAAATGTGCACGACATCGCCTACTACCCAGCAGTCTGCCCTGCTGCCGCTGCTCAACAGTTTCAGCATAGGCTTCCAGGTAGTGCCATCTAGTCGAAAAAGTTGGGTACCATTGGAAGCAGCCGGCACTACGCACCACCACTTGCCGGCATAGAACCAGGATTTTGCCTGGGGCTTATCCTTGGTATCCACCCCGGAAACGATGTTGTCTAATGTTGTAACAGAGCTAAAGCCCTGTTGTGCTACTGTGGCTGAATAATATAATAGCGCAGTTAGCAAAAAGAAAGTGAACTTTTTCATTCTTGAAGTGTTTTTCTTATTTTATTTTAAATAAGGTATGAATCCTGTAAGCAGGTTGACTGCTTTATACTTCCCTGTAAAATGTTGCAGCTTGTAGGAAAATAAATTAGCGTCTATCAACAATTGATAACCTGCTGCAGAACACCTGAAGCAGGAATTGCTGACGCTTTTGATAGCCGGGAACTAATTGCTAATAACTTTTTAGTAAATAATAAAATGTGATGGTCATACTCAAGCTGTATCGATGCGGACTTGTTATGAAATCAACAGAAAAAATCCTTTTTAAAGTCTAATGAAGTTGTTGAAACAGGAGGCTAAAGGTGAAAGTTTTTTACAGGCAAGTGGAAACAAAACTCGCCTCACACACAACTCTTTAAAAAGGCCATATACAATTTACTTTCACCTGATTATTGGACGCTTATTTTATGAATAGGATCTTAAGTGACTGAACCTCTTTCCCCATTTGCAAAACGGCATAATAGATACCACGCTGTAAAGCAGTTTCATCTACATTTATGGTATAAACCTCACCCATCTTAGCTACTCCTTGTTTTAGCACCGACACCTTTACCCCTTTACTATCATGTAGTGCAAGAGTGAAAGCCCCTTCCTGTGCCGGGTTAAAGCTCAATGTGGTGGTACTGGTGAATGGATTGGGAAATGCTGCAAAAAAATTTAACAAAGAGGGTCTATTACCCCTCTGTTCAAATTCACTATCCATTGCCAAAACACCCATAGCCTGGTAAGGAATGGTACTTAAATTAGTAGCCAGAATGACAACATCCTTGTCATAAGCCTGATGAGTAGTGGTAGCATAATTATAGAGGTGTCCCCCACCACTAATCAAAACTCTGGCATCACCGAAAGCGATTTTGGAGGTTGAACTTTCCCGGTAAACAATATCGCCTCCGTTGACTACGGTTGTATACACAATCTTTATTCTGCCCATGGTCTCATTCAAAATCACCACCGGCTGTGTGCCCCCGGCTTCATGAGAAGTAACCTGGTACAAATTATCCCACTTACCACCAGGCCGGCGTACTAAAAGCGCCAGCAAG
Source organism: Bacteroidota bacterium (assembly GCA_023391895.1). Taxonomy (GTDB): domain Bacteria; phylum Bacteroidota; class Bacteroidia; order Chitinophagales; family Chitinophagaceae; genus Flavisolibacter. The sequence goes on along the minus strand of JAEWAC010000013.1, from coordinate 3,514 downwards.
GGATAATCATTACTGGTATAACTTGTTTTGACGGCACAGTATAAAGTACCATCACTTGCCACTTTAAAATTCATATGATCATCTGCCATGCGTGGCAGGCCGTTGATAGCTGATTGAGAAGCAGGCACTTCATCTGCAGACCAGTCTGTTGGGGCTCTATTATCAAGATGAGTTTTAAATCCAAACAACCCCGTTTTCTGGTTGGACCACAGAACCCCTATCCTACCCGGTAATTTTGTAATGGCACAGACGTCATCATCCTTAATTCCTTTTGCAAGGTTCACAGGAGCACTCCAGGTTGTATAAGGAGCATCACTCCAACGAACGTTCACCTCACCTACACCACCATATGCTACCCACATACGCCCTTTTCCATCCACCGTTAGGGTAGCGAATTCTGAGCCCGATGGAAAAACCAGCCTTACCCTTTCCGGTCTTTTGTTCCAAAGTTTATAGGTTTTTGAAGAAGAGTCATATTCAATTGAGTATAGGAAGGAATTGTTGTTACCTCCTTTATAAAGCAATATATGCACTACATTATTTACCATCCAATGATCCGCTTTGGCATCGGTATTGACCAGATTCAAAACCGGCGTCCAGCTGGCCCCTTCTAAACGGAATATTTGGGTACCCGTGCTGTCGGCCAGCACACTCCACCAATAGCCTGCGTGCTTCCACACTTTGGCTTGTGCTTTTTCTTTGGTACTATAAGCAATGGGCAATGAGTTAAGACGAGTGACAGAAGCAAATCCTTGTTGAGCAAGGGCCTGCTGAAACAACAAAGTGCATACAACTGAAAAAACACACAGAGACAGACGTAAAAGTTTTATCATATTCGTAACGCATTTGAAGATGACGGAAGGGATTATGATCTAAACAACTGGCCGCTTTCCTGATTGAGAATAATGAAGGGTTTCCAGCAAAATCAAAAGTGCCTATTTATAAGCCATCCCAATCTTCATGGAAGCAGCCTATAAATCTTAGCTTTCCTCTAAAAGGGCTTCTACTAAACTGTTTTCAACTTTATGAAATCCTTCCTTCAATGGTGAATATCAAATCAAAAACAGATAACCGTTTTGTATTAGGTCTAAAAAACTTAACTGCTTTAAATAATGCTGTTTCAACTATTTTTTAACACGAATTAGTTTTCAAAACGGCAAAATTTAAAATGAAAAGAGCAGTTAATGGAAAGTCTGGCTTTTTACCAATAGATAGAGTAGAATATACCTCAAAATTGAAAACAGTTTGCTTTTTCCGAGAAGCGGCTTTAGTGTTTTAACAGCTTCATCACCTTACTTTCATTATCGGTTTGTATTCTAACCCAATAAAGACCATTGACGAGTGAAGCACCAGATAACCGGACAGTTTGCGGAATACCGGCTTCAGCCCATCCTTGCTTCAGTACAGAAACGACCTCACCCATATTATTTAAAAGTGTGACGGTGTACTTACCTGTCTGTGCCAGACTGAAGTTCAGGGTTGAGCTGGCCGTAAATGGATTAGGATAAACCTGCCAACTGCCTGTTTCTGCATATTCCTCGAAACCAGTTATCGCATCACTGGTTGTGGCAGCTACAGCTATACCAGAGGTAGACGAGGCATCCGACGCCAGTACACTGACAACCTGATAAGGACTGGTATCCAATTTAGTGGCCAGAATCACTACCGAGGAACTATAGGGATAGTGGGTACTGCTGGCATGATTGTATACCTTCCCGCCACTGCTGATCAGTATTTTGGTTGAACCAAATGATATATTGGAAGTGGAGCTTTCCCGATAGGCAATATAGCCGCCATTGGTTATGGTGGTGTACACGACTCTTATCTTGCTCAAAGACTCATTCAATATAACAATAGGCTGGGAACCTCCATCCTCATAAGAAACGACGTTATATAGCTTATCCCAACTGCCTGAAGAACGACGCACCAATAACCCAAGCTCTGTATAGCCGTTCTTATTATAGCTGGTTTTGACAGCGGCGTAAAGCGTACCGTTACTTGAAACTACTAAACTCATATGGTCATCGGCCATGCGGGGAAGCCCACTAATGGCCGACTGGGCAGCCGGCTCCTCATCAGAGGACCAGCTTGTAGGGCTATTGCCGTCCGTATGGGTTTTAAAACCAAACAGCCCGCTATTCTGGTTGGACCACAACACCCCGATCTTACCGGACAACTTGGTGATGGCACAGATATCATCATCTTTAATGCCGGAAGCAATCGTTATAGAGCTACTCCACTTAGAGTAAGGAGCATCGCTGTACCATACCTGCACCTTATCCACACCGGCGGATGCCACCCACATCCTATTATTGCCATCAACGGTCAGCGTAGCAGTTTCTGATCCACTTGGTAACGTTAGCGTAGCATTTGAAGTTCGTTTGCTCCAGAACTTATAGGTACTTACCTTGGCATCATACTGCACAGATGCAAGGTAAGAGGTGTTGGTAGCCCCCTTGAATATCAGTATATGTACCAAATCGCCCACGACCCAGCAATCTGCCCGACCGCTGCTACTGACTAACTTTAATACGGACGTCCAGGAGGTGCCATCCAGGCGGAAGAGATGAGTACCATTAGAAGCGGCCGGCACCACGCACCACCACTTACCGGCATAGTACCAGGACTTTGCCTGGGGCTTATCTTTAGTGTCCACACCCGAAACAATGTTTTTAAGGCTCGTGACAGATACAAAGCTTTCACTAGCCGAGTTAGCATTTGTTATAGCAGTTATGGTAAAGCTTTCTCCACCGGCAAAGCCGCAACAAACGGCATTGCCGGCTGCATACATACCGGTACCGCTGCTTTTGCCTAACCAGGCAAGTGACTGACCACCCACATATTGTCCCCCGCCAGAATGAATCAAACTACTACCCTGTAGCACATTAGTGAGCGTAGTCTTGCCATCATTAATGCCACGGATCAAACCAAAACTTACCTTCCTCGTTACATCGCTATTACCATTTCTTAGTTTTACCGGTTGGCCCATTCTGCTGCCAGCATTGAATGAGGAAGATGTCCAGGTAACGCCCTGGAAAACCTTGTCGTCTAAATAATGCATGGTGAGCCAAGTGGGCTCAGGGGCTTCCTGAGCGTAAATGCCAAGGCAATAGCCTAGGACACCGAGTAAACAAATAAACCTTCTCATGGTGATTATTTTTCATTTTGATTAGCATGTTTCGAGAGAGGTTGATCTGGATATTTCTCATTCCTTTAGTACCTACATCCTTAGAGCTTTACTGGTTTGAAATAATGGAAGAATCATTTCTTCAAAAGTACATACGTACCTGTTTGAAAAGTCAATTTTATGGCGCAAGAGATCGCCTGCAAAACCAAGAATTTCTTTCCGTCTGTTCAACACTCAATAACTATTGAGGTATATGATGATTCAACTTCCTATACACTGAAAGCCGATTGCTTGCAGGTGGTGCAAGGTGGTTGTGTCGTTGGCAGGCACCACAGCCTGCACCTGCTGAACGGTTGACCCGGCTACTGCTGCTGTCACCGCTGCAAC
>JAEWAC010000408.1 GCA_023391895.1 Bacteroidota bacterium | reverse complement strand
AAGCAACCCATTCGGTAGGCCTGGCTGAATTTATGATGCGCAACCGCCAGCACATTTGTGCTGTTAAGCCTTATAATGGTGTGCTGATGCTGGAGCAGATGCGCTACCAGGAAGAAATCCGCGAGGTGCCGGAAGTGGCGCTGCCAAATACCGAAAAGATCTCAAAAAACGAATTGCAGCTGGCGGTTAAACTGGTGGAGCAACTAACCGAAGAGTTCAACCCTGCGGCCTTCAAGGATACTTACATAGATGCTTTGAAAAAAGTGATCAAAGCTAAAGCCGCCGGTAAAAACATACAGATTGCGGAGCCCAAAAAAATTTCCGCTACAGTCAAAGACCTGATGGAGGTGTTAAAGCGAAGCCTGGAACACTCCAAGCGGATAGCTTAATGTTTGGTGTTTTTGGGGAGGGGGGAGAGGTCCACAGTCGACAGACGAGAGAAGAAAGTCCACAGTCGACAGACGACAGTCCACAGCAGGGAGAAGTGATAAGTAGTAAGTTGTAAGTAATAAGTGAAGAAAGCAGAAGGCAAAGGTTAAAAGGCAAAGTCAAAAAAGCAGGACAGTCAGCCTGGTGCAGCACCTTATCCCGCATAAACTTAAAGCATCTACTCCTTTCAGAAAAGCATAGCGGGATACCACGTCTGCAGTATCTATGCATAACACACAAAAAGACTGTACTTCTTGAAAACCCCATACCTGTAAAGACAAGTCAAATAATCAATAGAACTGAATGCATTATACATTGCTGTAGTGACTGGTGCTGTGCGTGGGCCGGCCAAAGGGGCGGAGCCTTCGGGTTGGCCTGGAACTTTTTGCTTACTTTTTCGGGGAGAAAAAGTAAGAAGGGCTACCTACAGGAGGAAAAAACCATAATCATATGGAGTTTTAAAGAAGTTGCTATGTGAGGTTTTAAAGCAGTTTTAAACAGATGCGAAGGAGCTCAGCAGGAAAGAATTGAATAACACGAAAACTTCTTCAAAACCTTATATGAGCTTTTAAAAGCGGGTAGGTAGTTTTAAACAGCCATACATGCTGCCAATTGTTGAAAACATGAAACTCTTCGGCTAAGCATTCCTCTGCTGATCACTGGCATTAGTTTTTTAGCTTCTGCAGTACCATATGAGTTTATCAGTATATCAAAAGAAAAGAAATTTTGCCGCAACGCCAGAACCCGCCGCTAAAGAAAAAACATCCAAAGGCGCATTGCGGTTTGTGGTGCAAAAGCATGATGCCTCGCAACTGCATTACGACTTCCGGCTGGAAATGGAAGGTGTTTTAAAAAGCTGGGCCGTACCTAAAGGTCCCTCGCTCAACCCGGCTGACAAACGGCTGGCCCGCAGGGTAGAAGACCATCCTTATGATTACAGAACCTTTGAAGGCGTAATACCCGAAGGCAACTATGGTGCAGGCACCGTTATCGTCTGGGACGAAGGCACTTATGAGCCGGCCGGAGCCGAAGGCCAGAGTAGGGGCGAGCAGGAAAAATTGCTGCTGCAACAGCTGCAGTCTGGCAGCCTGAAACTACACCTGAAGGGACACAAGCTGAAAGGAGAATTTACCTTATTGCAATTGAAGCGCGAAAAAGAAGGCCTGTCATGGCTGCTCATCAAAAACCGGGATGCGTTTGCATCAGAAGAAGAAGTTGCAGAGCAGGTGCAATCCGTTTTATCCGGCAAAACCATTGCGCAGGTAGCACACGAAAACGGGCAGGAGCCGCACCACCCGGAAGCAGAAAACAAAACTATCAAAGCTCCAACCCAAAAAGCAAAAAAGCCGGCAGCAGTGACCTGGCCAAGGGCCATCAAAAGCAGTAATAAAAAAGTGCAATGGGTAGAAGACCTGCTGGGCGACAAAGTTGATTTGGCAAAAAGAGCGGCAATGCCGGTTAATATTAAACCCATGCTGGCTACACTGGTTGATGCACCTTTTGACGGCGAGGACTGGCTGTTTGAAATAAAGTGGGATGGCTACCGCGCAGTAGCTTATGTTCAGGAAGATAAAGTGGAGCTGGTGTCGCGAAACAAAAAGCCCCTGACTCATAAGTATGCACCCGTAACAGAAGCCCTGCAGGCGCTGGGCATTCATGCTGTGCTGGATGGTGAAATAGTAGCCGTGAATGAAAATGGACTGGCCGATTTTCAGCTATTGCAAAACTGGCAGAACAATCCCCAGGCAACACTCCGTTTTTATGTCTTTGATATTTTATGGCTGGAGGGTTATGATATAACTGCCTTGCCGCTGGTGGAACGCAAACGCATTTTACAGCACCTGTTACCCGCTGAGCACGACGTTATCAAAAACAGTGATCACATAGTAGGCAAAGGCAACCGCTTTTTTAACGTGGCCCTGGATCAGGGTTTGGAAGGCATTATGGCCAAAAAATGGGATAGTGTTTATGAGCTGGGGCGCAGAACAGAAAGCTGGCTAAAAATAAAAGTGGTCAAGCGGCAGGAGGTCATTATCTGCGGCTTTACCCAGCCCCGCAAATCGCGTAAGTTTTTCGGCGCTTTATTGCTAGGTGTATACAAGGGCAAGGAACTGGTTTATGTAGGGCATACCGGCAGTGGCTTCAACACCAAAAGCCTGGAGCAGATTTATAATCGGCTGCAGCCGCTGGTGGTAAAAGATTGTCCTTTTGCCCAATGTCCCAAAGGCAATATGCCGGTAACCTGGGTAAGACCAAAGCTGGTTTGCGAAATCAAGTTTACGGAGTGGACCAAAGAACTCATAGCACGCCATCCCATTTTTATGGGTTTGCGGGAAGATAAAAAGGCAAGCGACGTAAGTGTTGAAAACAGTAAAGCGATGGCATCAATTATTAATCAATCGGGTGCCGGCAAGAGCTCAAAAGCCGCCGGCAAAAAGGCGCCTCAAAAAGCGGCGGCTAAAAAAGCGGCTGCTAAAAAATCGGTGTCTGCCAAAAGTGTAAAAGGAGGAAGAAAGAAAACTTCTTCAAAAGTCCATACCTCCGGCTTGCAGGTAGACCTTGCCAAAGGAACTGAACAAGTCATTACATTGGATCAGCAGGAGCTAAAGCTGACCAGCCTGGATAAGTTGTATTGGAAAAAGGAAGGCTGCACCAAGGGTGATGTGATCAATTATTATTTGCAGGTAGCACCTTATATGCTGCCCTACCTGTTGGACCGGCCGCAGTCAATGAACCGGTATCCTAATGGTGTGGGAGCGCCTCATTTTTTTCAGAAAGATGTACGGGGCAAAGTGCCCGTTTGGATACAGACGCATGAAGACTTCAGCGAGTCAACCCATGTGACCGTGCAGTACCTGGTTTGCAGCAACGAAGCCACGCTGGTGTACATGGCTAATTTAGGTTGTATAGAAATCAATCCCTGGCACTCCCGGGTGAAATCGGTTGATCGGCCCGACTGGTGTTTGATTGACCTGGACCCGGATAAAAACAACTCTTTTGATCAGGTGGTGGAAACCGCAAGGGTGGTAAAAGAAGTGCTGGATGCTATTGGTGCAGAAGGTTATCCTAAAACCTCCGGCTCTACCGGCTTGCATATTTACATACCCTTAGGTGCCAAATACACATATGAGCAAAGCCGGCAACTTGCCGAATTGATTGTGCAGCTGGTGCACCAGCAGCTGCCGCAGCTGACCAGTGTGGAGCGCAACCCTGCCAAGCGCAAAGGAAAAATCTACCTGGACTTTTTGCAAAACAGCGAAACGCAAACTGCGGCGGCTCCTTACTCGCTACGGCCCAGGCCCGGCATGCCGGTGTCCGCACCCTTGCACTGGGATGAAGTAAAGAAAGGATTAACATCCACCACCTATAACATCAACAATATTGGGGAGCGGGTAAGGCGTGAAGGCGACTTGTTTGCACCGGTATTGGGTAAAGGCATCGACCTGCAAAAAGTGTTGAAGAAAGTACAGGCGATGATTGCGTAACTTGCAAGGAGTTGCCCAAATGGCGTAATATTTTTATCAACAACTTCAAATAGTTATAATGGACCAACTGAAGTGGGGACTTATAGGTTCTGTAGAAAATGCACAGGCATTTGTTTCGGATTTACAGTTTGCTAATTATGCACACCAGTTACAGTCATTGTTAACCATTGATGATACCACGCAAGAGGTGCCCGGTATAGAAGTATACACGGACCTGTACCAGTTTTTGCAAAGCGATATAGACGCGGTTTACATTACATCGCCCTACACCATGCACTATGCGCAGGTAAAGCAGTGCCTGCTGCAGGGTAAAGCCGTTTTGTGTGAGCGGCCCATTGCCCAGAATGCCGAAGAACTGGTGCACCTGATGAAGATATCGGAGCACAACCATACGTTTATGATGGAAGCCATGTGGATCCGCTTTATGCCCAGTATTAAAAAGGTGCTGTCCGTTATCAGCAGCGGCGCTATTGGCGATATTGTTTCCGTTAAAGCTTCACTCAGTTATAAGCAGGAGCCAACACCCGCCAGCAGTTGGGTTCCGGGTGGCGGTGCCCTTTTCGAGCTGGGAATTTATCCTGTTTTTTTGTGCACCTTGTTGCTGGGCCGGCCGGAGTATGTGCAGGCCACCGGGAGAAAGCATCCCAGTGGTGAAGACGAATTTTTTTCCGCCTTTCTTTCCTACGAAAACGGCCAGTACGGGTTTATTGAAACCAACAAAATTACCCGCGGCGATTCGCATGCCGTTATTATGGGCGACAAAGGTTCAGTGCAGATCAAAAATCCCTGGAACGTAAAGCCGGAAGGCATCGAGGTTGATTATTTTGACGGCACCAAGGTGCTGCACAAAAGCGAGTGGGAAGGCCGAGGGTTATATTTTGAACTGGACGAAGTGTACGAATGCCTTCAGCAAGGCGTTATTGAATCGCAGTTGTATTGTCATCACTTTAGCCTGGATGTGATGCAGACGCTGGACGACATCAGAAAGCAAATCCGTTAACATCAAAAAATAAATATGTGGCAACGCATCCTTCTTTGATGGTTTACCACCGGGACGCTTACCGCTTTATCAATCCTGATTTTGAAATAGAGCTGCTGAAAGACGACTGTTCTTTTTCGGAAGGGCCGGTATGGAATGGGGAAGGTTTTTATTTGTTTAGCGATATACCGGAAAATGTAATTGTAAAAATAGAGCCGGGAAAAGGAGCAGAAGTTTACCTGCAGCAAAGCGGTTGTACCGAGGGTAACCAAAGGCTGCTGGCCGAACAGGTGGGCTCTAACGGACTGGCGTATGATGCCGAGGGCCGTTTGCTGATTTGCCAGCATGGCAATGGTGCAGTGGCGCAATATGAGCATGGGGTTTTGAAGCCCTTGATTGCCACCTATGAAGGCCGGCCGTTCAACAGTCCCAATGATATTGTGGCGCATCCAGGCGGTACGGTGTTTTTTAGCGACCCACCTTATGGATTAAAAAATCAACAACTGCAGCCGGAAGTCAATCAGCCGGTAGCCGGCATTTATGGCTGGCGCGATGGAGACTTAAAGCTGATTTCCCGACAGTATGAATACCCCAATGGCGTTTGTCTTTCGCCGGATGGCCGCAGCTTGTTTACCTGCTCCACCAAGCCGTTTGAAGCGTTTGTGATGGAGTTTGATACCGCTACATGGGATTTTAAAAGAAATGTAGCCAATGAAAACAGTGATGGTATCAAGTGCGACCGGATGGGCAACCTGTACCTGTGTACCAAAGAAGGGGTTGTAATTATTGATAATGAAGGCAGAAGGCTGGCTCGCATCAGCCTGGATACCATACCGGCCAACTGCTGCTGGGGCGGCGCTGTCGGAAACGATTTGTTTATTACCGCCCGGCAAAACATTTTTCTCATCCGCAATTTACAAAAGGCATAAAAAAAGGTCCTGACATTACATCAAGACCTTTTTTCTCTCGTCCCTGCGCTGGCATTACCCAGATCAGGTAATAAGGGTTTGATCTCAGGTTTATTGAAAAACCACCCCTGGAGAGAACTAAATATTATACCGGAAAAACTATGCCAAAATGGGCTTTTGATATGGCTTTTTAAAAGCTTATCCATTCACGATTTCGCCGCCGTTGGGGTGCAGGATCTGCCCGGTCATGTAAGAGGCATCGTCGCTGGCCAGGAACAAATAACTAGGCGCTACTTCTGCCGGTTCGCCGGCCCGTTTTAACGGAACATCCGACCCGAACGAGGCTACTTTTTCCGCATCGAAAGAGCCTGCGATCAGCGGCGTCCAGATGGGGCCTGGGGCTACACCGTTCACCCTGATCTTTTTTTCGGCCAGGTTCTGGGCCATGCTCCGGGTAAAAGTAACAATGGCGCCTTTGGTAGCCGAATAGTCAATAAGGTGAGCGCTGCCCCTGTAGGCCGTAACAGATGTGGTATTGATGATAGCGGCACCTTCTTTTAAATGCGGTAAAGCATATTTGGTAATGCGAAACATGGAAAATATGTTGGTTTCAAAGGTCTCCAGCAGCCGGGCGTCGCTAATATCTTCCAGCGATTTTTGCTCAGTTTGCGTAGCCGCATTGTTAACCAAAATGTCCAGCTTACCATATTCTTTGAGGGTGCTTTCTACTATCTTACGGCAAAAGGCCTCTTCGCGGATATTGCCCGGCAGCAGCAGGCACCGGCGTCCATGTTCTTTTTCCACAATTCTTTTTACTTCTTCTGCATCCTGGTGCTCGCTCAGGTAAGAAATGGCCACATCGGCTCCCTCCTGTGCAAACAATATGGCTACTGCCCGGCCAATGCCACTATCGCCACCGGTAATCAGCGCTACCTTGTCCTGCAGCTTGTTTTGTACCTTGGGTCGTTGGGTTACTGGCTTGGGAGTCATCTTTTGTTCGGTACCCGGCATTTCCTGCTCCTGCCGGGGTCTAACTTCTTTTTTTTCGCCTCCTTTTTGCATATTTCAAAAATTTAGACAAGGGTTAAAGAAATTTTTGTACCACATATTGATCAAACCCTTACATTTGCAATCTCAAAAGGGGAATTAGCTCAGCTGGCTAGAGCGCTTGCATGGCATGCAAGAGGTCACCGGTTCGACTCCGGTATTCTCCACGCTTTAAGAGGTAATTGCCTTGTAAATCAACGGTTTATGAGGCAATTTTTTTTGGGGTATGCTATGGGGTACAATTAATATGCTTGAACTCAGTTGGTTGTATTGGATGCTATAATTTGAATGTAGTATAAATCTTTGAGGCTTTGGTATGGAAAACGTATGATGCTACGCAAAAGCGGCAATTCAGGCAACGGAGTGGAGGTTGGTGAAGGCTGGATAGTCTGTGATTCTACAGCTTAACCTTACTCAGTTGTTGATTACTGATTTGTTGTTGAAAGTTAGTGCCTCTCTCCAGCTTTTACTAACCTCGTGTTACCTGCTGGTGTATTAAATTCTGGCTTTACAACCCTCCAGTATTTTTAAATGTAGTAACAAAGTCAAAGCCTAACTGGCCTTTTTGTATACACAGTTTAACGGGTGCCCCTTCTATTACTTCATTGTAAAAATCACGGCTTACCTCAAATCGTTCTTCATGCAGACTTTCCACTTTTATAAACAGATACGAAGATTTGTTTCTTTTACCACCTGTCCCTTTTCTTATAACAGTATAGTTTACACACGTTTCTTGGTTGTCTGCGAACCGGTGATTGATAAAGCTTCCAAGCGCAGCGGCCAACAAAAACAAACCTACAAAGAGGCCGAAGTGAACCATATAGCGCCTTTTACTTTCATCATACACAGAGGGAGTCAGCAGTTTAAGTAACACTGTCACAAGCACCGCAACACCAACGCCACAGCCTCCTGCTCTCCAAAACAGTGTTACGCCATTTAAGGTATTGTCTATGGTTTTGAGTTCAAATACTAAAAACAGCATCCCGAAGCCAAACAAGCCAGAGGCAAAGTAGTACATGAACTTGTCGAATGGCTTGGCGCGCTTTTCATTATAGGTCTTAGGCGGAAAGAAGTCGTCTACGATGTATAGGGACATGCCCACAACCAGCAGTAGATTATATAACGCAAGGCAAAAGCCGACTCCACCCACAAATCGCAATGGACCGCTTTCATTCATGAAGAGCAGGAATATAATAACACCCAGACCGATGTATAAGAGCCGCTTGTAGAAGTTTTTTCGGATATCAAACCTAGTAGTCTTGCGATGTCTTTGTTTATGTTTTTGTAGTTTCATGGGGGCTATCTACAGTAGGAACAAGGCTTGCAGGTAACGGCGAAGGTATTTCTGAGGCAGCGGAATTTAGTGTTACTTCAGCCTCGCCCTTTTTCTTATTTCCAATAAAGATATAAAGCTGACGGTTGGCAATCAAGCCGCTGTTTCAGAAAAACTATGTTAGCGGCTCGGGCTTCTGTTCTCAATGTTGGTTTTTAAGTCAACAAGTCTTTGCTGAACGTTTGATTGCAGATTTTTCTTGATAATGCTGGTCACCAGATTGAAAGGAAAACGAAGTTTAAAAGAATACAAGAAAATAACTTCAGCTTTTGAATTCCTAGTGTCTTTGAATGTCCATGAGCCCAGAAAACTTTTGAACAGATAAGGCCCTCTTGTCATTTTGATCGCTGTGGCCTTTGGCCGGTTGAACGACACATACTCTGTAACCATTCCTAAACCATTCTTTGCTACACAATATGCTTTTACACCTTTGTCCGGCTTTAAGGCTCCTTCCATGAGTTCTGCTCTTTTCAAAAAGGTGTCCCACTTTAGCCTGTTATTATAATCTTGCGTATAGTCGAAGGCTTCTGAAGCACTACAGTCCATGATGATCTTTTCTGAAAACTTTACTCCCTTCATACTATTTACTGTTCGACTTTATGGACCGTAATAAATATTGTTGAAATGCCTTGAGGATTAGTCTAAATGGCAAGTTGAATAGTAAGTAGATCCGTCGATCAAGACTGTATGTGGTTGAAAGTTGCAGCCTTGTCGCTGCTGCCTTTTCCGTTAAAATATAGGTACCATTGGAGACCCTAAACACCCCTTCCGACAAGTCAAAGAAGTGCCCGACAATAAAGCCTTTTTCAGGATTGAACTCAAAGGAGTATTCCTGGTGTGGCTTCCAGGTTGAAATGCTTTGAATAAACCTTTTTCCACTGTCAAAATAGGCGATACGCCGTCCACCGATACCTGTGGAAATAATTTCTGCTTTTAGTGGCTTAGGAATGCCCAAGAGTTTGAAAAGCTTAGGATCGCTGTATTGGTCTAGCTTTACATTAGTGATGTTCTCCCAAATTACTTCAGGTCTCGCTTTGATGTCTATAGCTGAACTAATTGACCTTTTGATATGTCTACTTTCTGCCATCATTTGGGTGCTTCAATAGCCTGACCGCACAACGTCTCAGGTATTGCCGAAGGCAGGGACTTGGCATTTCTGAAGTTGAATATAGTTAATCAGTCTATAGTTTATTCATCAGTCTCATAGTATTGCATCTGCCCTGCTTTTGGCAATACCCTGTTGCGATGTCCTATTCGTCCATTCGGGATTTCAGATCCATCCGTTGGTGTAATATTCTTATGATCTCAATGTCACTGGACTTCACTACTCGATAGAAAACAATGTGTTTACCAACACGGAGCCCCAATATGGTGCTGTCAATTTCAGCATAGTTCTTTCCTATCTCAGGATTTTGCACAAGCTCCTGAAAAAAGTTGGTCAAAAGTTCATAATATTTGTCGGCCTGGCTTTCCGACCACACTTCATATGTGTACTCCCAAATTTTAGAAAGGTCTTCTACAGCCTTGTTGGTGAGAAAATACTTAGCCATTACGTTTCCTGCTGGCTTTTAAACTTTCCAGGTGCTCTTTGGGATCGAAATTTTTCGCAATGCCGCTATTTACTCCTTCTTGAATGGCAGTTCTTAGAACGACAATCTTGTTTTCTTCTTCTTCTAAAAGCCGGAGGCCCGCACGAATGACTTCACTCGCATTTTTATACCGGCCCTCAGCAATTCGGTTTTCAACAAATCCTTCAAAATAGTCCCCTAAGGAAACTGACGTATTTTTTCCCATTGCCAACATTTTGGAATAAAGTTACCAATTTTTGGTAACTTCAACAAAGACATTTTTGAATACTGTAGGCTCAGGATTTCGCACAACAGTCAAAGGCTATGTGAAGGTGGGATATTTGGAAAACTTCAGCTTCACTTTTGCACTGCCGCTGATAAAAGTTTTGAAATTGAAAATTAGCACTTCAGCCCCACTTTTACAAAACGCCTGTTGTGCGAAGTTCATAAGATTTTAACGCTTCCATTTTCTTGCTTCCCAACGCTCTAAAAACTTATAGTCAGAGTCATAGATGTAAAATTCAACAGTGTCATTTTCATCTTGTTTGCCTTTAATAAAGCACCTTGCTGCTTTCAAATTATCAAACACTAAAAACGTTTCTGTTCCATCGCTATAATAAATTTCCCCTTCGGTAGTAAGAACATGCCCGGTGGCACCATCTGCCATTGAGACTGCAAACTGATCTTCAGAAAGTGGTGGTCCTTGTATCATCTAATGTTTGAGTAATTGAACAGTTTTACAGACGCCCTATTGTGCAAAGTCCCTCATAAATCAAAAACTTCCCCAGACACACAGGAGTAGAAAGGCAATAGCATGAATGCTGATGGAGCAAATCTTTTTCTTGTCTTTTGAAACCGCCAACTGCACAGTGTTCTTTAGTAGTAAAACCAAGCTCAAAAGTGTCATCATAAACCAAGAAAATATGTCCAAATTCGGCGTGCAGGGACCCGATTTGAAGTTAATTCCACAATACCGCACAGCCATAAATGCAAACGCATACCAAAGCACCCGTTTAACCAAAAAACTCTTGTCTACAGCAGGAATCGTCATTTACTATTACTTTGAACTAAGTGCCTCTTATACCAAGTTGTTTTCAATTTTGTGAAATAATCCAGTGAAAGCCTGTAAGTGACTTTACGGTTTGTTTGTGTTTGTGTAGTTCCAGTAAGGCTGCAGCCAATTGCTCATCTACCTGTTCGTGGTT
>JAEWAC010000387.1 GCA_023391895.1 Bacteroidota bacterium | reverse complement strand
GCGGAGGTGGTTATCGGGCCCATATACCTCAATGTGTTCCTGCACCACGGGCCTAAAGGCTTCGCATACCCTTTCATAAACCTCACGGCTGCCACAGGTGCGGAGCAGGGAGTTGGAGAAATTAGCGTGCATGCCGCTGCCGTTCCAGTCCAGGTTGCCCAGGGGCTTGCAGTGCCAGTTAATAGCCAGGCCGTATTTTTCACCGATCCTTTCCAGCAGGTAGCGGGCTATCCAAATCTGGTCGCCGGCCTCTTTGGCGCCTTTGGCAAAAATCTGGAACTCCCACTGGCCGGTGGCCACTTCGGCATTGATGCCCTCTACGTTCAGACCGGCATCCAGGCAGGCGTCCAGGTGCTCCTCCACCATAGCGCGGCCAAAAGCGTTTTGCGCACCTACCGAACAATAATAAGGACCCTGCGGCCGGGGATAACCGCCTTCCGGAAAACCCAGCGGCTTGTCGGTCTGCGGGTTCCATAAAAAATACTCCTGCTCAAAGCCAAACCAGAAGTCGTTATCATCATCTTCAATCAGGGCCCTTCCGTTGCTTACGTGAGGCGTTCCATCCGGGTTCAGCACTTCGCACATTACCAGGTAACCGTTCTTACGCTGCGGGTCTTTTACGATATGAACCGGTTGCAGTAAGCAGTCGGACGAACCGCCCGGCGCCTGCTCGGTAGAAGAGCCGTCAAAACACCACAAGGGGCAGTCTTCCAGCCGGCCGGAAAAATTGCGTTCAATTTTGGTTTTGCTGCGCAGGCTTTGAATGGGCTGGTAACCATCCAGCCAGATGTACTCCAGTTTGGCGATTGTCATATTCAATTGTTTTATATTATTTCAATAATTGGGTTTTACCCGGTAAAAAAGAAAGTATTGACCCGATATTCAGCTTACGGCCCGGAAAACGGCCAGCAAAACATCAAGATGTCCCTACAATTGCACAACTAAAATAGAAATCTTTTGAAAAATCCTAACATTTTATTTTTTTTAATTTATATTTTTTTTGCAAAACTGGATGTTTTGAACAGAATAACCAGCATTACACTCACTCAAATACTACAATAACCCATAATCAAAACTAAAAATCAGCCTAATTATAGTTATTTATTTTAGCTGTTATATGTATGGGTTTTTAAAAGACAGGGGTGTAAAAGATCATCAAACAGGCGCCGCTTCTGCTGCCCTCTTTCATTTTATAAACTATATAAAAGAAGCGTCAGCCAGCCACCCGCCCATAAAAAAGCCCTGGCTTTTGACCAGGGTTTTTTTATTATACCATCCAAAACGGCAATAAACAACTTACCGTCCGGTTTGATTCCAGTAAATTTTGAGGTTATGCGTGCCCCGGCCGGAAGCTACAATATCCAGCCGACCATCGCCATTAAGGTCCATCACCTGGAGGTCTTCGCAGGCCATCCCGCTTTCGTCAATCCATTCAGAAACCCATGTGGTGTCGGAAGGCGCTTTTTTGTAGTAGATGCGGATGCCCACTTTGCCTTCCTTGTTCGGCACCCGCCAACCGGCCACGATCTGGTCGCTGCTGGTGCCTAAAAAGTCGGCTGTAGCCAGGGCATGTCCTTCTTTTACCTGGTTATCCAACACCAGGCGTTGGGCCGGATTCTCCAAGTGGTAAACCACCACCTCCTCCCCATGCATGGATTCAATGGTAGTGATAAAAGTTTGATTGCCAGCTCCCTTTCCCAGCCTTACCTCGCCAATGCCCTGGGAGGCCAGCGGTATAGCCTGGGCGGTGGGCTGCCCGTCCAAGGGAAACCGCTTTAAGCCTTCTTTTCCGCCTATATACACGCCAGCGAAGCCGTTTTCTTCCACCACGGCAAAATTATGCGTCAGGTGCATGCCGGTAGGCAGCGTATCCAATCCCTTACCGGCTTGCAGCAGGTCGGGGTAGCGGTACACCAGCAGCCGCACTTCTTTACCCTCCCCCTTCTGGTTGCCCCTGCCATGCAGCGGCAGCACGGCCAGGTAATAACGCCCCTCCGGTGAGCGTACCCAGCGCATGCGGTGGACGGTGGGCTCGTGGTAGAGCGGTACCGCCTTCCACCGCTGGGTAGGGTCCTGGGGCCGAACCAGGTAATGCACGGAGCCGGAAGCCGCCGCATCAGCCGTTTCGGAAGGGTTCCACTGGGCACCCACCGCCACCTCCACTTTGCCATCGCCATCCAGGTCGCGGGCCGCAATGCATACATTGTCATACCGGGTCAGGCTGTCTATCATTACAAACCTTTTCCAATCTCCATTGCGGTACCATACAAATTGTTTCTGATCGGCCAGCAAAATATCGGGCTTTCCGTCTCCGTCCACATCGCCCAACGCCAGGCCGTAGCCAATGGCCACCGTACTGTCTATGGTTTGGGCTTTAAAAGCAGGCTGCGGGTTGTGCAGCAGGGAAAGCAGCAGCGTAAAGAAAGGTATCATATGGCATGGTAGTTTAAAAGAGTTATGACCGGGTAAAAGGAACCTAAAAAATACAATAAAAAGTGCAAACTGTTGCCTGAAATAAAGCATCAACCGGGTACAAAAAATGAGCACCTGCCGCCAACTTCTTTAAAACCCCATTTGTGATAGTTGATAGCTGACTGTTGACAGACAGAAAGTCTTTCAAGATCCCATATACTTTCAACATTTGCGAAATCCTTTCTTTAATCTGTAAAATCTGTGAGCCACCTCTTTCAAAACTCCATATGATTATAGTTTGTACTCCTGCAGGTAGCCCTTCTTACTTTTCTCCCCGAAAAAGTAAACAAAAAATTCAAGGCTGCCCTGATCGCTCCGCCCGTTTGGCCGGCCCCCGCACAAGCAACCCTCATTCCTGAGTGTATCACTCGTTAAACTCTGTAGATTATTTGTAAAGTCTTTACTAATATGGGCTTTTCAAGAAGTTTAAATCTTGTTGCGTGCTGTGGTAAAATACTGCAGGCGCTGTATCCCGCTACATTTTCTCTACAGCAATACGACTCTGAAGTTAACGCGGGATAAGGCGCTGAACCACTCCTGTTTTACTTTTTGACTTTGCCTTTTAACTTTTGCCTTGGCCTTCAGCTTTCTGCTTCATTCACCATTCACGATAGGGAGGCACCAAAAAAGGGTTACAAGTACGTCACCTGCAACCCCTCTCTGTATCGTATTTCAAACCCTCACTTATAACTCACCTCTCCGCCGCCGCATCCGGCGCTGGTAATCTTCCTCGGTTTCGCCGCTCCTCCGTACGTCATCATCATAGTCCGGCACATCCCTATCCTCGCTGCGGGAGGAAGAAACCGGTGTACCCATTTCAGCCTCGCGGCGCAGGTACGCTTCATCGCCCCGGTTGCTATCCGAGCGATAATTGGTGGTGGTGCCGCGGCGCCGGCGGTACATGTTGTCCTCGTTAAAATAATCGTGGTTGTAAAAGTTTTCATCCACATCGGCCTCCGAATCAGTGGTGGTTTCGGTACCGCTCAACCCGGTACGGCCAAATACGGTGCTGATATCCCTTTCGATCTTGGCGCCCAGGTTACTTTTGTCGTACCGGGGCAGGGCCCGCAACTGAAAAGGCGTTACCGAAGGCAGCAGCACGTCGTTATCCGACGGGTCCAGCTCGGCCAGCCCAATGGGTACCAAAACGGTGCGTTTTTCCAGTTCCAGCTCTTTGGTATCAAATACATTGATCACCATATAGCGCACTTTATTGGCGCGGATGTCAAAAATCAAATCTTTTACCACCCCATACTTACGGCCGTGCTCATCCCGCACGTCCCAGCCGCGGATGTCGGGCTGGCCTTCCGCTATTTTATAGTCGCTACCGTTAAGTTCCCGCAGGCGGGTGGTAGGCTTGTCCGATTTCCTTGAAAACATAATTTATGGATTTAAGAAAGCGGGTGCTTTCCGGTTAAAAAATGTATTGCTCTCCACTGCCTTTGTTACGGCCCAGGTACCCGGCTGGTATCAGCCCGCACGGTGGTGTCGTACGTTGCCGGTGCTGCAGTCGTATTATCTACCCGGTTACTGTTCCATACAAAATAGGCAATCGCTGCCAGCACCAATACGGCCAGGAGTATCCAGGGCAGGATTGATTTCTTCTTTGGTTCTACGTCCAGTTCTGCCATAACAAAAGTTTTTGATTGAATGAATAGATACAACAATACAGCAATAAAATTTATGCCACCCCTGAGCCGACCGTGCAAATGTGGCAGCTGCCGGTTTTTGGAAAGAACAGCACCAGCGAACGCAAAAAAGCCGGTACGGCTTACACAGTGTGTACCCGGGCTTTCTACAGCTTAGCTGCAGTTTGTAGCAGGTCTGAAAATTGATGGAAACGGCTGCCTGAACCACAAAGGTGCCGACAACAGACCCAGGCATCTGGTTTTTGGTAAAGCCGATACCAGCGCCGGCCGCTCCCGCGAACATTTTTATTTACCCATATAATAATGCTATTTATTGAGCCGGCTGTTAGTAGCGGTTGATATAGGTTTGAATATCGGTCTGGAACTGGTGCACCGTTTCGTGGCTCACGCTGCCGATGAATCCCAGCTCGCTCCGCAGTTGCTTGTTTTCTTTCAGCTTGCGGAAACGACTGCGCTTGAACACTACGTCTTCGGTGCTGATAAAAGCTTCAATCCGGCTCAGGCGATCCGTCAGGGTGGTCCGGTCGGCAATAAAGAGGTAAGCTGCCCGGGAGGCCGTGGTATTTTCCCAGACAATCAGCAGGCGACCACTCCCGGTTTCAAAGCGGTAAATATGGCTTTCCTCGCTGCGCCCCCCGTATTTTTCGTGGATGGTAATGAGTTTGTAGTGCGGCGACTGCCGGACGGCTAGCACCTTCAGGTAATCCGGCCTGGTCTTTTCTTCCTTGGAGATTTCTGGCACCGGCGCCGTTTCTTTTTTAACCGGCTTTCGCCTAGGTTTTACCAGCCTGGGCAGCTGGGAAAAGCGGTGGATCTCAATGGCTTTTTCAATCAAATTGTTGATTTCGGCCCAGGCAGGTGAAGCAGGCGGGTACAGGGCCGAGTTGACAAAGGTTAGCTTAAAGGGCCTGTTGTAAGCCTTTACAAAATATTCCGTTTTAATGGCGTTCAGCGAGGGCATGGCACCTTTAAAAGGTATGGGTTTTACAATCTGCCCGATGCGGCCCGGCCGGATGCGAATGCAGTCGTGGGCAAATTCAATATCCTCCCATACCAGCACAATAGAACACGCACTCATAATACGGTTTTTTTACAATTGTCAATGGGTCAGCCGGCCTTAATAAAGCACTTAGTTGGCATTGTTTTCCATCTGGCTGATGATGTTGGCCACTTCTTCTTCGGTAGACTTTAATTTTTTTTGACAATACGCGATCAGGAAAGAAGCTCTTTTTACTTTTTCCGCCAGCACATCTACCGACACACTTTCCGATTCAATGTCCGCTGCAATCCGTTTCAGTTCCTGAAAGGCTGCTTCATAAGTTAAAGGGGTCTCCATTGGTTTCATTTTTTTGTTGTACGGTGGCTTGTATCTCGCTGTCCAGCAGGCGCAGCTTTACCTCCGAGCCGGCCGCCACCGAGCTGCCGTTGGTAATAATCTGGCCCTCCTGGTACACCAGCGCAAAGCCTTTTTTTAAAATATTTACCGGGCTCATCATCCGGCACATGGCCTCGTAATGCCCAATGCTGTTTTTGTGAGCGGAAAAATAATTCCGGGTCAGCAGGCTCAGGTTGCCGGCTGTGTTTTTCAGATCGGCCCTGCAATTAGCCAGCGTGAGACGGGGCATTTGCAACGCCTTGCCGGCTGCTTCTGCCAGTTGAGCTTTTCCGCGATAAAGCAACTCCCTGCTTTGTGCCGCCACCGCCTGCTTTACTTTTTCCTGCGCCTCTTTTTTACGCGTCAGCAGGGCCCTGGCCTTGCGGGCAATTACCGCATGCTGGCTCACCACGGCTTGCGTGTGCCGCCCCAGAATCTGTTGTGTTTTGATCACTACTTTTTTCTGCTCGGCCAGCAGCGCCGTTTCAAAGCGGTGGTTGTGGGCAATGATAAACTCCGCCGCCTTGGTAGGCACATTGGTGGAGGTGTGTGCCATCAGGTCTACCAGGGTTTGGTTTTTTAAATGCCCGATGCCGGTAATTACCGGAATGTGCAGCCCGGCTACGGCCTGGCACAGCACAAACTGGTCGAAAATGAGAAAGTCGGTATCGGCCCCGCCGCCCCGGATGATCACCAGGGCGTCAAAAGCAATGTTGGAGGCGCAGATCTGGGCAATCTTGTGGCTGGCAGCTTCGGCATTGGCCTCGCCCTGCACAGTGGTAAAATAACTGTTGACCGAAAACTGGTAGCCAAACTGATTGTGGAGCAGGGTGTGCATAAAGTCCTGGTAACCGGCCGAAGAACTGGAGCTCAGGACCGCTATGCGCTGGATTACCAAATTATGTGAAAGGCTGTTGTTGCGGGTCCGGAATCCGTCACCTGCTTTTTGCACATGGTGGCTGCACTCCCGCAGCAGTCGGTTGATAGTGGCTTGCCGGTGCAGCTCCAACTGCCCGATGGTAAAGGCCGGGTCCACATCCTGCACCACCAGCTTTAAGCCATAGGCGGCATGATAGTCTACCTGTACTTTTACCGATACTTTGATGCCGTTGCGGAACCGCTGGCCGGTCACGACCTCAAAGTTCCGGATCCGCCCCGCCCCGCTGCGCCATGCCACCGCCTGCATTTTGGACAGCAGGCTGCCGCCTTCTTCTTTTTCTACCAGCTCAAAATAATGGTGCTCCTTGCCGGGGTAAAAACTGTGGTTGGAAACATCGGCAATAACCCAGTAAGACCGGTTGGCAAAACCGCCGGAGATTACCTGGGCAATGTGGCCGGTGAGCTCCGAAAGGGAAATGGCTTGTATTTGTGCAGGGGCTGGCAAAATGGGGTTATAAACGTGCGGGATAGTTTGAAACCCTGACACGCCACCGCAATAATACTAAATATTTTAGTTTTTGTTGTCGGAACCACGATTTGGGGAGATGAAGGGATTAAGGAGAAAAAGTAAGAAGCGCTACCTACCGGAGTACAGTACATAATCATATGGGTTTTTCACAAGAACTGCAATGTGGGGTTTTGAAGCAGTTTGGAGGAGATACTGAAACAAGTTCAGCATGACAGAGGTAAGAGGCGTTACGACTTCTTTAAAATCCTATAGATGAAAATAATAAAAGAAGACTCAATATGGACTTTTGAAGAAGTGGAAGAGAAGTGCTGCAATTCGTTCAGCATGACAAGGGCAAAAAGCAATACAACGCCTTCAAAACCCCATACCAGAAAAAATCCATAAAGACTTTAGAAACAGTTGTCAGGCAGTTGCAAAACCATTGCAAAAGAAGCTGAACCCTTCAGGTATGCTTCTCTAATTGTTGCTGCACCAAACGAAAGTTCTCGGCATCAAAGCACACAAACAAAACTTTTTCAATCAGCGCCTGTTGCTCCAGAAATGCCTTTACCTGGTTTACTGAAATGGAAGCTGCCAGTTCTTTCGGAAACCCATACACGCCGGTGCTGATGTTGGGAAAAGCCACCGAGCGGCAGGCATTTTCCACCGCCAACTGCAGCGAGTTGACATAACAATGAGCCAGTAATTGCGGCTCGTTTTGACGCCCACCCCTCCATACCGGTCCTACGGTGTGAATAACGTACTTAGCCGGCAAACGGCCGGCCGTGGTTATAACGGCTTCGCCGGTTTTGCAGCCGCCCTGCCGGGCTACTATTTTGCGGCACGCCTCCAGTATCTCCGGCCCGCCAGCCCGATGAATGGCACCATCCACACCACCGCCGCCCATCAGCGAGGTATTGGCCGCATTTACAATAGCATCTACTGCAAGAGTGGTAATATCACCCTTGATGACGTCAATACGGGTAAGCATCATGTTTCTTAAAGGGGCAGCTTTTCCGCAGCCGCCCGGCACATAAATGTACGCCATGCCTGCATCAATAGGTAACTTAGCATCATGTATGATCTGATTGGCGACATTCACGGACATGCAACGGCGCTAAAGGCTTTGCTCCGAAAAATGGACTACCGGGAGAAGGGTGGCGTATGGCAGCATCCGGAGCGCAAAGCCATTTTTGTAGGCGACTACATTGACCGCGGCCCGGCCATACGGGAAACCCTGCAGATCGTGCGCCGCATGCAGGAAAGCGGCCAGGCGCTGGCACTGATGGGCAACCACGAGTACAATGCACTGGCGTATCACTACCAGCTACCCAATGGCTCTTACCTGCGGGAGCACAATGCGGTACACAACCACCAGCACCACCAAACGCTGCTACAGTTTCAAAACCACATGGCCGACTGGCAATCTTACCTGCAATGGTTTTACACCCTGCTTTTATATGCCGACCTGCCCGAACTGCGGGCAGTGCACGCCTGCTGGGACGAGGCAGCCATTGGCTGGCTGCAAGCCCACAGCTATACCACCCTTACGGAAGAACTGCTGGTACGCAGCCATCAAAAGGGCACCTACCCGTTTACTGTTATCAATTATATTTTGAAAGGAAAAGAATTCAACATACCGGAGCAGTATGCCTGGAAAGACAAAGACGGCCATATCCGTACCCGCAACCGGTACAAATGGTGGGTTAACCCGGTGCAGGCTTCTTACGGCCAGTTTCTGTTCAACTGTCCGCCGGCGCTGCGCGACCGCATGATAGAGGAAGGCATTGAGTCGGTGGTGTATCCCCATGATGCCAAGCCGGTTTACTTTGGCCATTACTGGATGGAAGACCCTTACCCGGTGATACAGGCCTCCAATGTGATTTGCCTGGACTACAGCATTGCCAAGGGCGGCCACCTGGTAGCCTACCGCTACCAGGGCGAGGGCAAGATCGACAACAGCCATTTTGTAAGCACCCGGTATGATAAAACGGTGTAACGAAATAGCAGGCTGATCATGCCGAGCCTGTATTTCCTCCAATGCTCAGTTAGGCGCATGGCACGTGTCAACCTGCACCATGCTGTTTTACAAAATGCAGTCTCTTTCCATCAAACCTGAACACCCACCAAAGCAGACTTTCACAAAATTCACTTGAGTTTTCAGGAATTTCATCTTCTGATGCAGTTGAGCTTTTGAAGTTTTCGTTCACGCTTTGTCCAGTGGTAAGAGTTACGATGTTACCTTGAACATCGATGTAGTAGAACTTGTAGCATGGCTCTGTTTTTATGTGCACTTCACGCTCTAATGTGTTTTTTTGTTGCAAGCTATCCAGCCTGATATTCTTGAGAAGCTGGTTCAATTCATTAATCTGAAGGCTCTCGGAAACTTGTGGGAAGAAACGAACAAACATGGTTCTGGTGGTCTTATTACCATTTTTCTCAAATTGAGCATAATAGGTGCTGTCGTCTATGTAAATACCAACAGTTGTGTCGGAAAGGGGGAACTGAAAAATATCAGCAATCCTTTCTTTGTCATTAGATGCGATTGTTGCTTTAAGTTGATTTAATTCTTCAATAAGTAACTGTCGCTCCGTTTTACTTGCAGACTTGTCACTATGCTGAATTACAGTCGCTGTCTCGCTTGCCACTTTTGTCATTTCAGTACTGTTGCAGGAAGTTAGCAGTCCAACTGCTGCCAAAAATATAAAGGTCACTCTCATAAGCTCTTTGAATGGAAAGTTGGTTGATCTTGCTTGCGCCTAACACACTGGTTCAGGCCTTTATTGCTTCAGGGTATTGTTTCAAATATAAATCTCTATCGCGTCCTATTTTCTTTTTTTTCTTCCTTTTAAAAAAGGTCGTGCCGCCTGATTTACTGATACGTTTGGGTACTCCCTTTCATGAGTAGTTTTCACCGGCTGAATCAAGCCTTATTCCTCAAAATACAATTTGTCAAAGCAGGATATCCGGTGGTTAGCATCGGTCTTGCCCAATGGCCTGCTGTGCCGGTGGTCAGTGCCAGCCACCCTGCCGTCAATAAAATCCTTGCAGGCGCGCTTTTGGTTTAAAGTCTTTTAATTTTCCATATCTACGGCTGCTTTTTACACCATCCTCGTAAAAATAAACCCTGCCGTGGCATTTTGAGTGGTACAACACTCCTGTACGTTTACTAATTTTTTCCAGTGCGCCAACAATCCTTTCTTCTGGGAAAAGATAAGCCGGAAGGCCCGCTGTTACCAGGCTGCGCTTCTGGCTTCCCAAAGAGGTACTTATCTTGCACCTTCATTTGCCGCAGGCGCTTACGCTCAACAAAACCGTGTTTATGAAGCAATGGATGATTTTACTGACAGGCTTATTGGTTACATTGTCCTCTTTTTCACAGTATACCGACAGCACCCACCATTATACCAGCTTATCCTCTACCGGGGTCATCAACAATACCAAAGACGGTAACTCCTATGTCATTACCAATGCTCTTAAATTCGGCATCCGCAAAAAAAGCATTGCCTTGAACAGTACCAACAGCTGGGTTTACGGACAGCAGCAGGACCGGCTTACCAACAACGACTTTTCAGCCGTGCTGGATTTTAACGTGTACAAAACCTTTGACAATTTTTATTACTGGGGCCTGCTGAATTACGACAAAAGCTATTCGCTCAAAATCAACAACCGGTTGCAGGCGGGGCTGGGCGTGGCATACAGCTTTGTGGACCAGCCCAAGGCTTACCTCAATATCAGCGATGGTATTTTGTACGAAAGCAGCGACCTGAACCTGGGCGACACGGCCAAAAGCGTCTACAACACCTTTCGCAACTCCCTGCGGCTGCGCTACCGCTTTGTGATCAGGGAGCTGGTGGTGCTGGACGGCACCAACTTCTGGCAGCCTTCCCTGTCCTATGGAAACGATTATATTCTCAAATTCAACAACAGCCTTTCTTTTAAGCTCAACAAATGGATCAGCTTTACCACGGCGGCTACCTACAACAAAGTATCGCGTACAGCCCGGGAAAACCTGCTGCTGACCTTTGGCCTGACGCTGGAAAAATATTTTTAACGGTAGTAGCCGTGCTGCTTTACCGCTTCTTCAAAACCCTATTGGTTATCAGGACTGTTTAAAACCTGTGATGCTCAAAGCGTTTTCAAAACTTCCAACTTTTTGAAAAACTCATGTAGGGTTGACAGAAGACAGTTGATAGTTGACCGTTGACAGAAGGAACTTCTTCAAAACCCCATATGATAGTTCTTTTTGAGTTCCTATGACTATTTGCTTTTATTACCATAGTCAGCGCTTCTTACTTTTTCTCCCCGAAAAAGTAAGCAAAAAGTTCAAGGCCAACCCGATGGCTCCGCCCCTTTGGCCTTGCCCCCGCACAGCAACAGTCGTTACAACGTGTATCTAACTTTAAGTTCTGTAGGTTATTTGAAGAGTAATTACAGGTATGGAGTTTTGAAGAAGTTCAAATCCTTTTGCGTGTTAAGGTAAACTATTGCAGGCGCTGTATCCCGCTACGCTGTTCCTACAGCAAAACGCCTCTGGAGTTATCGCGGGATAAGGCGCTGCACCAGTCTGGTTGTCCTGCTTTTTGGTTTTGCCTTTTAACTTTTGCCTTCTTCTTCAACTTAAAACTTACAACTTCTTCTAAAAGCCCATATCGTTTTTCCCCTCCGCTCTTCTTCTTAACCATCAGCCGGCAACAAAGGCGGTATGGGTTTTCAAGCTGTTGTTGTGGCCCCGCTTGCCCCTTTCGGCGCCTTTACCTGTGCATTTGTGCCACACCTGACCCGCAAGCAGCCTGCCTGCCATAACAATTAAAGCAGGCCCTGGTCTGGAACAAAATTTTCAGTACTTCCTTTTGTCTTATTTATTCACGTTTAAAACTGTTTTTATGGCAAATCAAAATCGCAACCGGGATTATTCGCACTATGCTTCTGACGAAAACTGGGATAAGAACGAAAACCGCTATAGAAATGAAGACCGGTACCAGCCCGACCGGGAGGATTATAACCGGGTCAACTACATACCCGACAACGACGATAACCGGCGCAATTATAACCGGGATTATGAAAATAACCCTTATGGCAATTCGGGCACTTACGGCTATCGCGGCCGCGAAGAAGACCGGTACCGGCAAAGTGGTTATGGCCAAGGGGGTGGTGATTACCGGCGCAACTACAATCGGGGCTACGAAGAAGCCCCCTGGCAGCAGCGGCAAAGAAGCAGCCGGGATTACCAGGACATGCGTAATGCCAGCTACGGCAGCATTTATGGCGGCAATGTGGAAAGACGCGAAGAAGAAACGAACCGGGCCCAGGGAGGCCGCTACGAAAGAATGGCCCACAACCGGCAGGATGATGACCGTGGCCACGGCTATACCGGCGGCTATGGCGGGGAATACCGTGCCGGCAACAGAATGGGAGCTTCTACCAGTGACTACAACCGAGAGCGGTATGACGACCGCAGCCGCTATGACCGGGGCGACGAGGGCTGGTGGGACCGCACCAAAAACAAGGTATCCTCCTGGTTTGAGGACGACGATGACGACCGGGACAGGAATACCGCAACCATGACCGGGCCGCACAGAGGAAAAGGACCCAAAGGCTACAAAAGATCAGACGAGCGCATTCTGGAAGACGTAAGCG
>JAEWAC010000385.1 GCA_023391895.1 Bacteroidota bacterium | reverse complement strand
TTTACCAAACAGGTAAGCAATGCCGTATTCCGTTACCACGTAGTGCACATGCGCCCGGGTCGTTACCACGCCGGCACCGGGTTTTAAAAACGGCACAATCCGCGGCACCCCTTTGGCCGTGCGACTGGGCAAGGCAATAATGGGTTTACCGCCTTCGCTTAAAGCCGCGCCCCGCATAAAGTCCATCTGCCCGCCTACACCGGAATACTGGTAGGTACCAATTGAGTCGGAACAAACCTGGCCGGTAATGTCGATTTCCACCGCACTGTTAATGGCCACCATTTTATTGTTGCGGCGAATGACGTGCGGATCATTGACATAATCAATATCTAAAAACTGAAAGGCAGGGTTGTCATCTACATAATCGTACAGCTTGCGGGAGCCCAGGGCAAAGCCGGTTACGGCTTTATTGGGATGAATACGCTTGTATTTGTTGTTGATAATATCGCGTTCAAACAAGTCCACCACCCCGTCGGAGCACATTTCGGTATGGATGCCCAGGTCGCGGTGATTGGTCAGCGATTGCAGCACTGCGTCGGGTATGGAGCCAATGCCCATCTGCAAAGTGCTTTTGTCTTCAATCAAGCTGGCCACATACTCGCCAATGCGCATTTCCACCGGGCCTACCTTTTCGCCATAATTGGTTTCGTACAAAGGATCTTCGCAATACACCATGGAATGAAAACGGCTGCTGTGGATGAGACTGTCGCCATGCGTACGCGGCACATTCGGATTGACCTGGGCAATAACATACTTGGCGGTATTGACGGCCGAGCGGGCAATGTCAACCGATAAACCCAGCGAACAGTAGCCGTGACGGTCCGGGGTCGATACCTGCACCAGCGCCACATCAATGGGCAGGATCTGCTGGGTAAACAGGTTGGGGATTTCGCTTAAAAAAACCGGCACGTAATCGGCCAGGCCTTCTTTTACGGCATTGCGAATGCTGGCCGAAACAAAAAGCGAGTTAACCTTGAAGGCCTCTGCAAACTCGGGCTTATCCACAAAAATATCGCCGTACACGGTAATAAACACCAGCTCCACCTCCCGCAGGCGACTGGCATGCTCGGATAAAGCTTTTAACAAACGGGTAGGCGTTTGGGCACTGCCTTGTACAAAAACCCGCTGGCCCGGTTGCACAATGCCTAAGGCCTGGTGTGCATCAATATAATTAACAGGAATCTTCATACGCTCAAATTGATACGCAAAGACAACATTTTAATAAGGCAAAAACATTGACCTTTATTAGATGCTGAGCTAACATTCATCAACAATAAATAACCGCAAACGGTTCTGTGATAGAATATAAAAATCAAACCAGCGCCTTGGGTATAATTTTGCTTATGAATTGACGGAACAGCGAAAGACGAACACCGGAATTTTTAAAGTGGAAAGATGAAGCAACAAGCAAGAGAGATCAGGTATTTTTTATTTAGCCAGGAGTTTTCGGATGGACTGCGGGCCACCATGGCCATCCTGTTGCCGTCCTTGATTGCCTCATATTACGGACAGTTGCAGCTGGGGATGACCATTTCGTTAGGCGCCCTGTGCATTTCCATAACCGATGCCCCGGGCCCAATTGTACACAAGCGCAACAGCATGCTGGTGGGCTTGCTGTTTTTATTTATTGTAGGCACGGTTACCGGTTTTGCCCGGCTTAACGTTTACCTGCTCGGGCTGGAGATCTTGCTGTTCAGCTTTTTGTTTTCCATGTTCCATGTTTACGGCAACCGGGCCGCCGGCGTGGGAGGCGCCTCGCTGTTGATTTTAATCCTCATCATGGACCAGCCCCTGCCACCCTCCCAGGTGCTGCCGCACAGTTTGTTGATGGTTGCCGGCGGGGTGTGGTATTTACTCATTAGCCTGTTGTTTCACATCATACAACCCTACCGGCCGGCGCAGCGGGCCCTGGGGCAGTGCATACGGGAGCTGGCCCGGTTTCTATCCATCAAAGCCGATTTCTACAACCCCGCTACCCCCCTGGCAGATGACTATACCCGGCTGCTGGCCCAGCAGGTAGTGGTCAGCGAATCGCAGGATACGGTACGGGAGCTGTTTTTTAAAAGCCGGCAGATTGTAAAAGAAACCACCACCACCAGCAGCGCCCTACTGCTGACCTTTGTTGATACAGTAGACATGTTTGAAGAGGTAACGGCCACCTACTACGATTACGAGGCCATCCACAAACGCTTTGCGGACTATGGGATTTTAAACCATATTTCGGAAGTAGTAAAACAAATGGCCCAGGAGCTGGATTACATTGGCATGGCCATTCAATCCAATATCAGCTACCGCAACCCGCGGAATTTTGAAGGGGACCTGGAGCAGGTAAAACAAAAGATTGATGCATTAGGCGCGGCGGGCATCAACAATATGGTTTTGAAAAAAATACTGGTCAACATCCGGCGGCTGGCACAGCGCATCAACGACATCGCGCAATATTTTAAACCCGAAGCGGCCGACACCCCAAAAAGAAACGGGCTGGAGTACCACCGGTTTGTATCAAGCCAAAGTATTGATCTTAAGCTTTTATGGGATAACCTCACCTTCAGCTCGTCTGTTTTCAGGCACTCACTGCGGGTGGCCATCGGCTGTTTTACCGGCTACATCCTTATCCAGTTTCTCACCTATGGGCAGCACAGCTACTGGATCTTAATGACCATTGCCTTTATTTTAAGACCGGCCTACAGCCTGACCAAAAAACGCAACGTGGAGCGGATCATCGGTACGGTGGCCGGTGGCCTTTTGGGCATTTTGATTTTGGCTTTTATTCCCAACTCCAATGTACAGTTTGCCTTTATGGTGCTGTTTATGTTGGGTACCTATACTTTTCAGCGGTCCAATTACATTGCCATGGTGTTTTGCGTGACTCCCTACGTGCTTATCCTGTTCAAGTTTGTAGGCGTAGGCTTTATAGATGTGGCGCAGGAAAGGGTGTTGGATACCATTATTGGTTGTGCCGTTGCTTTTTCGGCCAGCCATTTTCTTTTTCCGCAATGGGAGCAGGCACAGTTAAAAGACCTGATGCGTGATGTGCTGCAGGCCAATATGAGCTACCTGCAGATATTTTTTGAAAAAATGACAGGCCAGCCAGTACGGCAGGTGGATTATAAGCTGGTGCGCAAAAACGTATACGTGCATTCGGCCAACCTGGCGGCGGCTTTTCAGCGCATGCTTTCTGAACCGAAGAGCAAGCAAACCAACAAAAAAGAAGTGCACCAGTTTGTGGTGCTGAACCATATTCTTTTTTCCAATATTGCCGCCTTTACCTCGGGCTCCAAAAGAACCGCTCCCTACCCCGATGAAGTGGTGCGGCTGGCGCGGCGGTGCCTGCTGGTGCTTTGCAATAACCTGAAAAAACTAGGAGGCGAGTGCTCTATTCCCGAACTGGAATATCCGGCCCACGAAAAGCACGAAAAAACGGAGCTGCGGGGCGATGATGCGCTGCTGAAAGACCAGCTGGAGTTTGTGCTGAAAGTGGCGACCGACCTGGAAAAGATCATCAAAAAAATTACCGCTGCCGGAACCACTCAATAGCCAGTGCATAGCCTTTTAAACCCAGGCCAAAAATGCTGCCGACCGACTTGCCCGATACATGCGACAGCTTGCGGAAATCTTCGCGGGCATGCACGTTGGAAATGTGAACTTCAATTACCGGAGTTTTAATAGCGGCAATGGCATCACCAATGGCTACCGAGGTATGGGTATAGCCGCCGGGGTTTAAAATAATGCCATCATACTCATAGCCCACCCGCTGCAGTTCGTTGATCAGTTCACCTTCCACATTGCTTTGATAATAGGCAAAGGTCACATCCGGGTACTGATGCTGCAACTCCTGCAGAAAAGCTTCAAAAGGTTGATTGCCGTAAATATCGGTTTCTCTTTTACCCAGCAGGTTCAGGTTAGGGCCGTTGATGATTGCTATTTTCATGTGCTACTTTAATGGCACAAATGTAAAACGAATTAAAAGATGACGGTTGACAGATGACAGTTGACAGCAGGGAAAGTCTTTCAAAATCCCATAGTGTAGTTCTTTCAAAAAGCCATACTTAACCATTTAACTTACCACCTACTCAACTGCATCAAAAGTCCATATGGATTTTTGAAGCAGTTATCTATTCCTAATCGCTATTCAAACAAAAAACAAAGAACCCTCCTACCGTCATGCCGAACTTGTTTCGGCATCTCCTGCCTTAAGGACTTTTAAAGAACTGGATCAACATCAATCACCTATAAGAGTAAATGGGTTTTTAAAAGAGCTTGTTTTCAGGCCACCAAGGCACGAAGGAACACAAAGAAAAAGAGACTGCAGGTGCAGGAGGTGCCGAAACAAGTTCGGCATGACAGGTGGGAGGTGTTATGGAATCGCAACCCGTCTGATCAGGTAAGCGCCCGGTAAACTCTTCAAAAACCCATAGGTAACTATTCAACTCTCAAGCATTCAACCCTTCAACATCTCAACCCTTCAACTCTTTCAAAAACCTATGCCCTCCAAGAATCCGTGTAATCCTTCTAAAATCCGTGAAATCTGCGGTCCTACCTCGTGAACAAGTGAACTGATGAACTGTGAACGATCAACTTTAAACCTTAAACTTTAGACTTCTCCTTCATTTCCCCATTCCCCCGGTCGCTGGCCAGCAGGCTGTATATCAGCAGGCTGATAAATCTTCCGTCTTTTATTTCGTAGTCGCGCATTTTACCTTCCAGTACAAAGCCCGATTTTTCGGCCACTTTGATACTGGCGGCATTGCCTTCTTCGATCAGGGCCTCCACACGGTGCAGCTTTTTATCCCGGAACAGGTACTGAATCAGGGCCTGCAACACTTCGGTCATGATGCCTTTACCCCAATACTGGGGCAGCAGCCAGTACCCAATCTCGGCTTTGCGATGCTGGGCATGGTAGTTATTAAAACCAATGGCACCTACCCTTTCGTAGGTTTGCTTTTCCACGATCTTCCACCAGTAGCCGGAACCGGATTGTTCCAGCGCCCTGTAGTAATTCATCTGTGCCCGGGTAGCCTCCAGTGAGTAATACCTCACGCCGTAGAAGGGAATGACCTGCGGGTGGCTGAGGCCTTGGAAAATAAAGGGCTGGTCGTCCGGCACGATCTGTTGCAGCCAAAACCGCTCGGTCTGTAAAGATGGGGACATAAAAAAGCCGCTGGTTAAGCGGCTATAAATTTAGGCGTTATATTTTTTAATCAGTTCAATGAATTCGTCAAACAGGTAGCGGCTGTCGTGCGGGCCGGGCGTGCTTTCGGGGTGGTACTGCACCGAAAAAGCCGGCTTGCCTTTTACCCGGATGCCTTCAATAGAGTTGTCATTGAGGTTGACGTGGGTAATTTCTATATGATTGGCATTTTTTACCGCTTCAGGGTCTACGCCAAAACCGTGGTTCTGCGTGGTGATCTCGCATTTGCCGGTTACCAGATTTTTTACCGGGTGGTTAACGCCCCGGTGGCCGTGGTGCATTTTAAACGTAGGTATGTCGTTGGCCAGGGCCAGCAACTGGTGCCCCAGGCAAATGCCAAAGGTGGGTATTTCCTCTCTCAGCAGTTCTTTTACCGTGCCTACGGCATAATCCATAGAGGCCGGGTCGCCGGGACCGTTGGAGATAAAATAACCGTTGGCGCCAAACGCCTTTACTTCTTCCAGCGGGGTTTTGGCCGGGAACACTTTTACATAAGCGCCGCGGTCTACCATGCAGTTCAGGATGTTTCTTTTAACGCCGTAATCCATGACCGCAATGCGGATGGGAGACGAAGAATCGCCCAATTCATACGGCACTTTGGTACTAACGATAGAGGCCAGCTCCAGGCCGTCCATATCGGGCACTTCCTGCAGCTTTTTTTTCAGCTCGTCGGCATCCAGTATTTCGGTGGAGATAATGCAGTTCATGGCGCCTTTGCTGCGAACATGGGTTACCAAAGCCCTCGTATCCACACCTTCAATGGCCACAATGTTTTGCTTTTTCAAATACTCATCCAGCGAGCCCTGGGCCGTGCGGCGGGAAAATAACTCTTCCAGGTTACGGCCAATCAGGCCTTTGATCTTTACGCTGTCGCTCTCTACGTCTTCTTCCTTTACGCCATAGTTGCCTACATGCACATTGTTCATAATCAGCACCTGGCCATAATAACTAGGGTCGGTAAACACTTCCTGGTAGCCGGTCATGCCCGTGTTAAAACAAATTTCGCCGCCGGTGGTACCCAGGGCGCCAAAGGCTTTACCGTAGCAGGTAGTGCCGTCTTCCAATACTAAAACTGCAGATTTTTGATGGGTCATTTTCAAAACAAATTGCGCAAAAATAGGGCTTGTCGCCTAAATGAGCCGCAGTTCTTTCAAATCTTAATAAGTTATTATCAAATTGGGGAAAGACGGTGATTTGAACCCATAGGACTTGTGGCCCCAAAACGGGGCAAAACGCCGTTTCAAGGAAGACTGATCTACTTGAACAGCACCGTTAGGCCTTTTTCAGCTTTAGTTTATCGGGCACCTGCAGGGCGTCCCTGCTGTTGAAGTCGACAAACAGGGTAATGGTATCTTTCGAGGTTTCTGAAACGAACCTGTATCGCTCTATCAAACCCGACACACCGTAAACCGATTTTTTGAACACGCCTCTCTGGTAATCCCTGATTAAAAGATTGGGCTTTACGTAATCGGCGTCCTTCAGGGTCTTGTGGTCCAGCATGACCAGCTTTTGTCCATCTTCGGTGGTCAGGCGGTCCAAAAATGCCATGAAATAGTCATAGCTTTTCCCGGCATTACCACGCTTCATCTTCAATGGATTATCCAGTGAGTAGCCATACGATTGATCGATTGCTTTTGTTAAGGTAGAACGGCTTTGCCCGTAAGCAGTAAATACAAGAAAAGAAGAAAGGCAAACGAAAAAAACTTTCATAGGTACTTTTATAACAATTCAGTGGATACTATAACTGATGGTTTTTTAAAACAACCATTCCTGTTCGTAGGGTTAAGCGAATGAACCGGCAGTATGGGTATTTGAAACACTGCTGTCCCGGTCCAATTCGAGAGCAAAATAGTTATTCTTTTGTTCAAATAAAATACTCCAGCCCATACTGCCTGACAGGCATGTGGTACGCTCTTGGTTGCACGCGGAGTACCAGCCGTCAAAAAAGCATATTGCATGATTGATCCTGCTGCAGAAATGATAAACATCAACAAAATGAGCAGCGTGACGGCTCACGCTGGTTGATGCGGCACCCGGTCAGTGGTTTTAGAACCTAATTTTTGGTTAAAAGCAGCATTACCGGAAGCATACCCATTTCGTTTTAAAATCCTTTGTGCGCCGTCAGCAGCTACGATCAAGCCTCCTGCCATCATGATAATATCTTTTAAAACCAATCGTCCTGCACCGGACAAATACGGAAATCCATATTGAGGCGTGGGCCTATCACCACCCAGGTTGGGAACATACACTTCAGGTGTGGTGATTAAAAAGGAAAGGGTCACGATGGACATGCCAAAGGTGAGCAGTCCTCCCACTACGCTTATTTTAGGCAACCAAATGCCCAGAAAGGTCAAGATACCGATGACAATAATCACCAAGCCCAGTCCATAAGAAAAAGCATAGGTGCCGTTCTCCTGGTGCCATTCTATATTCTTAGCCACCATTTTACCTTCCGGATTTTTATAATCCTTGTATTCCGGCGCTTCTTTATGGTAGAAAAAACTCATGAACGGGCTGTTGGCCACAAACGGCACAATGCCATCCGCCTCGTATTGAAATGCTTTCAAACCTCCGATCCAGGCCATGACCACAAAGATGGCCACCCGCATAAAATGAATAAAACCGGCCTTACTGCCCGCTAATAACTGAAGAAACTTTTCCATTTAGCTATACTCTTTTAAAGAAGGCAAAATAGAATGGTTCCGCAGTTTGAAAAATGGACAAATGGGGCCGAGGCATAGATTATTTTGCCACAATGGAGATGCCCACTTGCTCCCGGAAGTGTAACGGAGAAAGACCTACGCTTTTCTTAAAATAACGACTGAAATAAAATTCATCTTCAAAGTTGAGTTCGGCGGCAATTTCTTTTACGGATTTGTAGGTCAGGTGCAGCAGTTTTTTAGCTTCCAATACCACCCTATCCTGTATGAGTTGCGTAGGTGTTTTGCCAAATTGCCTTTTGATTTTTTTGCTGAAGGCACTGGTAGACAAAGCCAGTTCGGCCGCATAAAAGGCCGCACTCTTTTGGCTTAAATAATGTAGCTCCAATAATGCCTGGAAACGAACAAGA
>JAEWAC010000059.1 GCA_023391895.1 Bacteroidota bacterium | reverse complement strand
CTCTCGGTGTTGGTACCCGTGGCCTGGTGGCCGGTTGGGGTGGCCCGCTGCCCGTCTTTGCCCTTGTATATTTGCCGGTTGTTCAAATCCGCCGTTTGGTCCTTTGTGGCCTTTTTGCCTTTGGTGGTGGTCGTACGGGTTGTCCTGCTGCTTTGTCCGGCAGAGCCCGAAGAATTGCCACCTGTACTTTGCGCCATTGCACCACCCGATACCAACAGCACTACTGCCGCCGATAATATCACTCGCTTCATACGCTTGAATTTATTAAGTAAATAATACTGATAAGGCTGCAAATGCACTGCCAATAAGGGCAACTGGTGAAAAAATGCCGCACCACCTAATCCCGCAGTGCTGTTGTTGCTTTTCCATCCCTTACGCAGGGCAACAGCCGCTAGCAGTAGCAGAACGGCCGGTTATTGCAATAAAAAAGCCGGGCACTAACCCGGCTTTAAAATATCTGTAAAATCGGCTTAAGGCTGCATCTGGTTGATGATGGCTTCGGTAACACCAGTAGTGCTAAAGCCGCCGTCGTGGAAAAGATTCTGCATGGTGATCAAGCGGCTCATGTCGCTGAACATAAAGGCGCAGTAATTGGCGCAATCTTCAGCAGAAGCATTACCCAGCGGGCTCATTTTTTCGGCAAAGTCCACAAAGGCATCAAAACCTTTTACGCCGCTGCCGGCTGTCGTTCTGGTAGGCGATTGCGAAATGGTATTGACCCTTACTTTTTTGCGTACACCATAGTGGTAACCAAAGCTGCGGGCAACACTTTCCAGCAAGGCCTTGGCATCGGCCATCTCGCTATAATCAGGAAATACCCGCTGGGCGGCAATATAAGTAAGCGCTACCACGCTACCCCACTCGTTGATGGCGTCCATATCCCAGGCTGTGCGCAGTACGCGGTGCAGGCTCATGGCAGATATGTCCAGCGTTTTTTGGTTCCACTCGTAATTCAGCTCGGTATAGTGTTTGCCTTTGCGTACGTTCAGGCCCATGCCGATAGAGTGCAGCACAAAGTCAATACCGCCGTTAAAGTGTTTTTGCGATTCTTCAAACAGCTTTTTCAGATCCTCCATATTGGTCACATCGGCACCAATTACCGGCGCCTGCACGGCTTCCGCCAGTTTGTTGATCTCGCCCATGCGTAAGGCCACTGGTGCGTTGGTCAGTACAATCTGCGCGCCTTGTTCATGACATTTTAAAGCTGTTTTCCAGGCAATTGATTTTTCATCCAATGCTCCGAAAATAATTCCTTTTTTACCTGCTAATAAGTTATTGGACATAATGTAAGATTTCTATTTTACGATTCTTGTATTATTTCTTTGCTTCTTCCTGCATCATTTGCTGGTAGATCTGCATGGCCATTACCTGACCCAGCTTTCCACCTTCGGTTTGGCTTTGCTGCGTAATCAAAGGCATCACCTGGATCATTTTCTTACCAGCAGGCGTTTTGTAAAATTCATTTAATTCTTTTATTTCCTGAAGGTTGTAATGGTCCCGGTATATTTTTACAAATATATTTTCAAATAAGCCTCTAAACCGCTCGCTTTTCATTTCTTTTAAAAAACGAGTGTAAAATTCGTCCATTTTAGCATCCGTATTGGCAGCTTTTTGTTGTTGCAGCAGGTTTTCTGCAGTGGCAATACCCACATCAACGGCCTTGCTGTTATCCAGCATCCATTTGATTTCCTGCGTCAGTGCATCATCCGGCGCCACCGTACTGTCAAAAGCAAATACCGGTAACGCATCAATTTTGGTAGCTTCTAGAACTTCTACTTCCGGTGGCATTTCGCCCTGAACGGCTGCTTTACTTTTAGCGGGTTGGACAGTAGTTGACTTTTTTACAGGCGCATGGGCTTTTGAAGCACTTTTTTGGGCGTATCCATTCAGGTGAAGCAATAAGGCGCCCGATAACAGGGGTAGGAATAACAATTTTCTCATGGTGGCAGTTTATGCGCCAAATGTAATTTTTATTGCCTGGTTTTGCCAGGCTTTGCACTTTTAATTCATCACCATTTCTTTGGCATTTTCCATAGCCGCGGCGGTGGGCTTTTCGCCGCTCA
The DNA here is from genome assembly GCA_023391895.1 of Bacteroidota bacterium. GTDB lineage: Bacteria > Bacteroidota > Bacteroidia > Chitinophagales > Chitinophagaceae > Flavisolibacter. The sequence goes on along the minus strand of JAEWAC010000059.1, from coordinate 2,289 downwards.
GCATTTTAGCAATGGCTACGATGCGTTCGTCGGTTGACAACTGTCGTACGCCTGTAGTAATGGCGTCGTTTTTTACTGCTTTGTAAACCAGGTAGTGCGCATCGGCCTTGCCGGCGATCTGAGGCTGGTGGGTAATACAAATGACCTGGCGGGCACCGGCCAGCTCCTTCATGATCACGCCAACCTGCTTGGCCGCTTCGCCCGATATACCGGTATCAATTTCGTCAAAGATGAGTGTAGGCAAATTCATGGAGGTAGCCACCAGCGACTTGATGCACAACATCAGGCGGCTTAACTCACCACCGGAAGCTACTTTGCGCAGCGGCTCAAACTTGTTGCTTTTGTTGGCGTCAAAAAGGAATTCAATAGCATCAAAACCGGTGCTGGACAATGGTGCTTTGGAGACGTCCACCTTCAGGCGCGCATTGGGCATACCCACCTGCACCAGCATTTTGTTGACCTGTTTTTCCAGCGGCGTCACCTGGGCATGACGGGCAGCCGAAATTTTAGCGGCCTGCTCTTCGGCCTTGGCCAGCAGTTGCGCATATTCTTTTTCAGCAGCGGCAATGGCATCATCAATATTGAGTACGGCCTGCAGCTTTTCGCCCAATTGGGCTTTAATGGTCAAGAGTTCATTGGTGGTTTTTACACCATGCTTTTTCAGCAGCTTATAACCCAGCGAAAGCTTGTCGTTTATTTTTTCAATCGTCGCACTGTCGGTGCTTACATGGTTGTTGATGCGGTCGGCCTCATCGGCTATGTCCTGCAGTTCTATATAAGCCGACTCTAGGCGTTGTACCAGGGCGGGCAGCTCCGGGTGCAGTTCGGCATACTGCTGCAGGCTGTTGCACATGGCTTTTAGCTGCCGTATCACCGGCTCTTCATTTTCTTCCAGCTCGTAATAAGCTTTGGCCAATGCGTTTTTAATGCCTTCGGCATTGGTCAGCAGTTTCAGCTCGTGCTCCAGGTCTTCCAGCTCGTTTTCTTTCAGGCCGGCTTCGTCCAGTTCGCTGAACTGAAACTGGTGATAGTCGAGCTCTTTGTCGAACTGTGCTTTTTGGGTTTTTAATTCTTCCAGCTTACGCTTCGCCGCCTGTGCCTGGCTAAACGTCTGCTGATAGGTTTTGAGCAGGGGAAAATTACCGCCCAGGGCGTCCAGCACCTGGCGCTGAAAATCGCTTTCGCCAATCTCCAGCGTATCAAACTGCTGGTGCAGGTCTACCAGCAGGCTGCTTAAGCTGTTGAGCTGGCCCAGGTTTACCGGCGTATCATTTACAAAAGCCCTTGACTTGCCACTGGGTGCAATCTCGCGTCGCACCACCAGATCATCTTCCGCATCCAGCTCGTGTTCCTGCAAAAAAGCCTGGATGTTGGGATCGTTGTCGTTGTTTTTAAACACACCTTCTACAATGCATTTTTTCTCACGGTTGAGCAAAATGCCACTGTCGGCCCGCTGGCCTAAAATAAGCCCCAGGGCGCCAATAATAATAGATTTACCGGCACCGGTTTCACCGGTTATAATGTTCAGGTTGCTGGAAAAATCAACGTCGAGTTCGGTAATGATTGCGTAGTTCTGTATAGATAGTCGGCTCAGCATAATCAGCGACAAAATAACGGATTTATGTGGTGACAGGAGAAAAATGAAAGGTAATTTAACAGCAAAATGAAAAAGATATTCACCGCCGGCTGAGTACCAAAGTGCGTCCTTTTAAAGCAATTTATAATGTCTTTTCCGCCTTTAAATGTGGGTTTCTACACGTTCCTGAACCACCACAGCGAGTGGTTTGGCTATATGGGTTTTTGAAGAAGTGGCAACAACGCTGTCAGCAGCTGGCGCGATATATATTAGAGGCAACAAAAGTTTTTTAAACCCCATATGCCCTTCAGCTGCAGGTACATTTAAAATTCCGGTAACCGGTTCTGAAATCATAAAGCAAACACGACCTGGAGGGACACGCCCCTGCGAACCCAGCCAGTGGGGTTGTGTCTGCCTTTCAGCGATCCTTACTTGGACACCTGGAACTTGCCGGATTCTACCAGTTTGCCGGTTTTGTCGCGCAACTGGTAAATATAAATGCCGCGGGTAAAATCGCTCAGGTTCAGGGTAGTACGGCTGCCAATGTTGGTGGCTTCGTACATTTTTTTGCCCAAAAAGCTGAAAACCTGGATCGAGTAACCTTTATCGTACCCTTTCTGAAAATCAAAAGTGATGAACGAAGTAGCAGGGTTGGGATAAAAACGGATAATAGGGTCCGCAGCATCCGATAAGGCGCCCCTGTTAGCAAGAGC
>JAEWAC010000349.1 GCA_023391895.1 Bacteroidota bacterium | reverse complement strand
GTTGCAGGAAGGCAAAAATGCGCTTGGCGTGTTGTTGGGCAATGGCTGGTACAATCACCAGAGTACGGCCGTATGGGATTTTCATAGAGCCCCCTGGCGTGCCCGTCCTGCTTTTTGTATGGACCTGCGGATCACTTACGAAGATGGAAGCGTGGAAACCATTACTACCGGAAAGGGATGGAAAACAGCTCTCAGCCCTATTATCTTCAACAGCATTTACACGGCCGAACATTACGACGCCCGCCGGGAGCAAAGGGGCTGGAATACCGTAAACTTTAATGACTCCAGCTGGAAGCCGGTGATCTTCCGGGCTGCTCCTTCTCAAAACATTGTAGCGCAAGCGCTGCACCCCATCCGTAACGTAGAGGAGATCAAAACTCAAAACTTTCGGAAAATAAATGATACGGTGTACGTATTTGACCTGGGGCGCAATATATCCGGCGTCAGCCAGCTAAAGGTAAAAGGACCTGCCGGAACCACGGTGCGGCTAAAGCACGGGGAGCGTTTGTACAGCAATGGCCGGGTAGACCTCTCCAACATTGATGTGCATTACCGGCCTACGGACAATACAGACCCGTTTCAAACTGACATTTTTATATTGAACGGAAATGGCGAGGAAACCTTTATGCCCCTTTTTAATTACAAAGGTTTTCAGTTTGTTGAGGTCACGGCCAGTGAGCCCATCGCCTTAAACCGGGAAAGCCTGACCGGTTATTTTATGCACAGCGATGTGCCGGCCACCGGCCAGGTAAAATCTTCCAACCCGGTGATGGACAAAATCTGGTGGGCCACCAATAATTCTTATTTATCCAACCTGTTTGGCTATCCTACCGATTGTCCGCAGCGGGAGAAAAATGGCTGGACCGGCGATGCGCATATTGCTATAGAAACCGCCCTGTACAATTTTGACGGCATTACCATATATGAAAAGTGGCTGGCCGACCACCGCGACGAGCAGCAGCCCAACGGCGTGCTGCCATCTATCATACCCACCAGCGGCTGGGGATATGAATGGGGGAACGGCCCGGACTGGACCAGCACCATTGCTATTATTCCCTGGAACATTTACCTGTTTTATGGCGATACGACTTTGCTGTCGCAGAGTTACGAGTCTATCAAACGATACGTAGACCATATCACGGAGCGGAGTCCCACCGGGCTTACCGCCTGGGGGTTGGGCGACTGGGTGCCGGTAAAGTCCAAAGCGCCGGTAGAACTGACTTCCTCGACTTATTATTATGTTGATGCAAATATTCTGGCCAAGGCGGCAAAAGTTTTGGGCAAAGAAGACGATCATCAACAATATGCAGAGCTGGCTGAAAAAATTAAAAACGCCATCAATGCCAAATACCTGAATACCGCAACGGGTTTGTATGGAAGCGGTTTGCAGACAGAGTTGAGTGTGCCCCTTTTCTGGGGTTTGGTACCTGATGAACTGAAAGGCAAGGTGGCGGCCAACCTGGCCCGGCGGGTGGCGCTGGATAGCTTTCATATTGATGTTGGATTACTGGGCACCAAAGCAATATTAAATGCGTTGAGCGAAAACGGCTATGCCGACGTGGCTTATAAAGTGGCCTCGCAGGAAACGTTTCCTTCCTGGGGCTGGTGGATTAAAAATGGCGCTACTACACTATATGAAAACTGGCCAATTGACGCCGCTTCGGATATTTCTATGAACCATATTATGTTTGGCGAAATAGGGGCGTGGCTGTATAAAAGTCCGGGTGGTATCAAGCCTGATCCCGATCAGCCGGGGTTTAAAAATGTATTGCTGGAGCCTCATTTTGTAGCCGGCCTCAACCAGTTTAAAGCCACACATAATGGACCTTACGGCACCATCCGTTCCTCCTGGAAAAGAACGGGCAAAAAGATTTCCTATGGCGTCGAAGTTCCGCCCAATTCAACTGCTACCGTCAGGCTTCCGGTCATCAAAGGTGTGCAGCTGTATCTGGACGGAAAGCGGCAACCGGTGTCGGTAAATGGATTTACCACCCAGCTGTCATCAGGCTCATACCAGTTTGAATGGAAGTGACGGAAGCATAGGAGGTACACCGGCAGTTGGTATGAGCCCGTACCTGATGCATGTTATAATAAACACAGTTAGTGTACAGCATAATATTTTGGTTTTAGGTAAGATAGGCAGGCGCGGCGGCTGAAGTGGTTAATGGCAAGGCTGGGAAGGGTTTATAACTTTTTCAAAAACCCATGCCTTTTAATATGATCTGCTCATGAAGTGATCCAGGTTGATGTTGGGTGACCAGGCATGCTTTCAATATTAAACGTTGAGGCCGCAATAAGCTGTAAAAAACGGTTTAGCAATAGATTGGTCTTTTTTAAAAGAAAGCATTTTGCCTCTGAAGGATAATAAGCTGTTTATTTATATTATATTTAAGTATAATCAACTGCACCATGAAACAATCCATTTTTATAGTCCTGCTGGCACTATTAGCCTCTTGCACGGTTACCAAAGAAAACAACAGCAATGACTGGATTCCTCTTTTTGACGGCCAATCGCTCACAAACTGGAGAGCCAGTGAAAATCCCTCCACCTTTAAGGTCGATAGCGGAATGATCATTGTACACGGGCCGCGGGCGCATTTGTTTTACGAGGGCCCGGTTAAAAACCACCAGTTCAAAAACTTTGAGCTGAAAGTACAGGTCATGACCATGCCGGGTTCTAATTCGGGCATTTTTATTCATACCGCTTACCAGGAGAATGGCTGGCCTGCCAAGGGTTATGAAGTGCAGGTAAACAACTCGCATACCGACTGGCGACGTACCGGCAGCCTGTATGCCGTGCAGGATGTGCGGGATGTATATGTAAAAGACAACGAGTGGTACACGGAATACATTAAGGTGCAGGGAAATACGGTAACCATTAAGATCAATGACAAAACGGTAGTAGAATATACCGAACCGGAAAATGTAAAAACCCTGCCCGACCGAAAAGAAAAGCATTTATCATCCGGCACTATTGCCCTGCAAGGACATGATCCGGAAAGCAGGGTTTATTATAAGGAGGTGCTGGTAAGGCCCCTGCCGGATTAAAACAAAACAGCCTGCACCATTTATGCAGGCTGTTTTGTTTTAATGGTTCCTTTGAGATGAAAGGTGAAACAGTTGTCGTAGTCAGCTTCGCGGCTTTCTATTGGGAAAGGAGGTTATACGAAACTGTTATCCGTTTTATGACTTGGAATTCACCATTGACCATTCACCATTGACGAAAGGATTTATTTCAAATGTCCATATGAGGTTTTGAAACTTTTTGATACAATAAATCACCACAATTGCTGCTTGCTAATTTTGACGATCCTCTTGTCCGTGTCTTGATGTTCTTGCACGTTTGCGTGGACCTTACATTTTATCGTTTTTCTTTTGCCGGTTTCGGTCACTATGGTTAAAAAGGAGTGCATTTTTATTAAAGGCGTAGCTGTTTTTTGCTTGCAAAAACGGTTGAGCAAGCTATTCCCTCCAATATTTTTTGTGTCAGTAAAAACAATTTTAAAAGCTTTCTAAATCATATTACTGCGTAAGAAATAAGATCTTGTTTGAAGGATTGATTAGTAATAGTTTGTTTTTCAATTAGCTATGAATAGTGGTTTGTGTATATGAAAGCAATGCTCCACAC
>JAEWAC010000248.1 GCA_023391895.1 Bacteroidota bacterium | reverse complement strand
ATCCCATACCCCGCGACCACGACCAGGCTTTTTATGTAAGCGAAGGGGTGTTCCCGATCTTTGCCCGCAAGCCGTGGTTTTTACCGGAAATACAAGGCTTCCGTGCCCAGGCCAAAAACATTAAAACTTTTAACAGGGCTGCCCGCAACTTTGACCGCTCTTTTCTGAACGAGCTCTCGGAAGAAGAATGGCGGCTGCAGATTGACACTTTCCTGAACAGCATGACCGATGACGTGATTGAGCAAAGCCTGCGGCGCCAGCCCCGTGAGATCCAGTCTTTATCGGCCAGCCGGATTGCCAATACCTTAAAGGAGCGCCGTCAGCACTTCCGCAACGAAATGATGGAATATTACCGCTTTATTTCCAAAACCGTCAACGTGGTTGGCACCAACCAGCGGGAGCAGTTCCGGATCATCAAAAACGAAAACGGCCGTGTGCAGGTGGTGGTCAATAAAATTGACAAGCAAAATACCATCAGCTCCAAGATATATGACCGCGAGTTTGATCCGGCCGTAACAAAGGAAATTCGCATCTATGGCCTGAAAGATGATGACCGCTATATTGTGGAAGGCGGCCATTCGCCCATCAAAATCCGTATCGTGGGCGGCTCCGGTAAAGACGAATTTATCAACCAGGGCACGGGTGGCAAGGTGCTGGTATACGATGCGTCTTTTGAAGAAAATACCATCAGCGGCAACCCGGGCCTGCACAATAAAATATCGGGGAACCCGCAGGTTAACCAATACAACCGGCTGAACTTTAAGTACAATTATTTTAACCCGGGTATATCGGTAGGGTACAATTTGGATGATGGTGTGCTCCTGGGAGCGCAGATGGAAGCAACGCTGCAGGGTTTTAGAAAAGAACCTTATGCCGTGCGCCACTTTATACGGGGCACCCGGGCTCTTGAAACCTCTTCTTACTGGTTTAAGTATGAAGGCGACTTTATAAAAGCCATCAGCAATCACGATCTCCTGGTACGGGCCGATGTAAGGGCACCGATCAACGTCACTAATTTCTTTGGCATCGGCAACGAAACTGTGTTTGACAAAAACAAGCCGGGGCAGGAAAAGTTTTACCGGGTACGCTACGATATTGCCGATGTTTCGGTTTTGATGCGCCGCCAGCTGCAGTCGTGGATGCGGGTCAATTACGGGCCTACTTTTCAGTATTACAAGGCCGATGAGCGGGAAAATATCGGCAGGTTCATCAGCACCCATTCGGCCGATCATAATGGCCTGGATACGGCTACTTTATTCCGTGGCAAGTCGTATGCGGGGGCGCACCTTAAAATGGACATCAACTCGCAAAACAACCGGGTGATGCCTACCCGGGGCTTGTTGCTCGATGCCAATATCCGGCCCCTGTTTGGTCTGAATAACAGCAGTCATAACCTGGTGCGGGCCGATATTGATATGCGCATTTACGCTTCCATTTTCAGGCTGCCGCGGCTGGTGGTGGCCACCCGCCTGGGCTACGGTCACAACTTTGGCAAATACGATTTTCCGCAGGCTTATTACCTGGGTGGTACCGACAACCTGCGGGGCTACCGCCGCAACCGCTTTGCCGGCCGCACCATGTTCTTCAACAATACCGAAGTGCGGTTTAGGGTAGCAGAATTTAATACCTATTTGTTCCCCGGGTCATTTGGCCTGCTGATCTTTAACGACGTAGGCCGGGTTTGGGCCGATGGCGAAAAGTCGCATGACTGGCACGTAGGCAATGGCGTGGGCTTGTGGGTGGCACCCGTCCGGCGCTTTGTAATTACCGCTACGCTGGCCAGGTCTAAAGAAGAAAAGGCCATGCCGCTGCTGACCATGGGCTTTCAGTTTTAGTAAAGGCGGAAGGGGAAAAGAAGAAGGCGGAAGGCTAAAGGCTGAAAGCAGAAGGCAAAAGTGAAAAGGCAAAACCAAAAAGCAGGACAGCCAGACTGGTGCAGCGCCTTATCCCGCGATAACTTCAGACTCTTGTTGCTGTAGGAAAAGGGTAGCGGGATACCGCGCCTGCAGTTTTTGAGCATCACACGCAAAAAGACTGTACTTCTTCAAAAGCCCATATCGGTAAGAACTCTTCAAATAATCTACAGAATTGAATGCATGATATCTGCTGTAGTGAGGGTTGCTGTGCATGGGCAAGGCCAAACGGGCGGAGCCTTCGGTTCAGCCCTTCTTACTTTTTCGGGGAGAAAAAGTAAGAAGGGCTAACTATCATAAGAAAAGATTATCGTCATATGGACTTTTGAAAGAAATAGAAAAGCTGAATGTTGATACGTTGATTATGGATTTTTGAAGGATTTCTCTCCTGTCAACTGTCATCTATCAACTGTCAACGGGCGATACGGGGTTTTGAAAGACTTTCCTTATACCCGAAAAGAAAAACATCCGCCATTCAGCGCTATTTCCGGAGCAGCTGGTTGGTCGTAACCTTGGAAAGCTCCACTTTGGGGGTTCCGTTTTCGGTTCCGGCAAAATTCACATCCACCCGGATGGCTTTCAATCCGCTGATGCCCTGGGTGTCTTCCAGCTCAAAGTGCTCAATATTATCCGACAGCAGCTTTTCGTTTTGTAAAAACGTAACATACTCCAGGTACTCATTCAGCTCTTTGTGCTGCGAGTACACTACTGCAATGGTTCCTGGTTGGGTCAGGCGTTCTTCAGAGTCTTTGATGTGTACTTTGTCAATGCGTTTTTTGATGATTTCGTACCGGATGTTGTAGGCGCCATCCACGTCAAACTTTCTTTCTTTTCTTCTAAAGGAAATGCTGAGCGGGATGGAGTGCGCCAGTATCAGCTGCGTGGTTTGCAGGGGCAGGGGCAGCCGTTTCTCCAGCACATGGGTCAGGCGGGCAGCCTTGGCCAGCAGGGTGAGCTGCCACAGCTTCAGGTTTTTTACATAGATCTCGTCAAACTGGTGATTGGGAGCCAGCGACTGTCCCACATAAATGTTGAACTCGATACCATCGGTAATATACCGTTCAAAATAGTGCGGGAACACTGCTTGCGCTGCCTGCTGCTCCTGGTCTATAAAGCGGTCCAGCACATCATTGATCCTGGTAATGCTTTCTTCGTAATCTTTCCGGTGGTGGTAAATAATATTTCGCTGCGGGTCCAGGGCCCCAAAATATTCGTCTATGGTTTTTTGAAGCTCCGGCCGGGTGCCGCGCAGGTGTTTGAAAAGGCCATCCAGGTCGTGCTGCAAAAACTCATAGATCAGCATTTCTTCTTCGGAAAGCAGGGTGTCGCTGGTGGCGGCAATATAGTGGTCAATCTTAAACTGAATTTCTTTCAGCAAAGGAAACTGCAGGCCTTTATGGGCGGTGCCGAGTACCTTGCGGGCCAGGTTCAGCTGCTCCAGTATGTCCAGTTGAATGGCGTGGGTGCGTTCGGAAGAAGAATGGCGAATATCAATGGCGCCGTACAATGGATGCACGTCGTCGAACGTAATGGGCTGCATTTTTACCGCATCGTACAGCTGCTTGTTTTTAATGTAATTAAATGCTGCTTCGGTAAACTTCCATTCCACGGCGCTTTGGATGGCGGTAAAGTGCTCCTTGATGGTTTTGTCCACCAGCATCTCCATGTTTTTAATGTTCTTTTGCAGCGCCAGGCTAAACAGCGGCATGGTGGACTGCAGCCGGGTGACATGCTGAAAACGAAGCGTGCCGGGTGTTTCACTGATGATCTCCAGCAACCCGATCAGTTCTCCGTCATCGCATTTTAGCGGGCACAGAATCAGGCTTCGGGCGCCCAGGTCATAATAAAGCTGCAACAATTCGTTCTGGGCCACGTTGCCATTCAAGGCCTGGTATAGCAGCGGAAAATCGACATTGCGAAACATTTTGGAGCAAAGCTCAAGGAGATGATTGCGGTTGCCGGTTGCTTTTTCATGCTGGTATAACAGGCTGTTTTTACCATGGGCTTCGGAGTACACGTAGTAGTCGTTCATTTTAAAGAAAGGCGTAATGCCCACTTTAACTTCATTCAGCTCTATCAGCGTTCGGATATGGGTTTGCAGTTTGTCATACACCGCAGTGTCGGAGGAGGTATTAAGAGTGATAAGGGTGTTTTTGATTTCTGCAATTACCTGCTCACCGGTTACATCCTCTACCCGTATCACCACCAGGCCTTCAAACCGGAAATTTTCCAGCGGAAAAGTGGTTTGCAGCTCTTCTAAATCCAGTTGGCGCTTGGGGGCAAAATTGGCCGGGAGGGCAAAATCTTCATTAATGCATTTGACTTCTACAAACTGGGCGTTCAGCTGCAGGTCAAAATACCGGGTCATGTTACGTTCCGGGTCGGTAAACGGGTGTACGGAAGAGACCACCGACGGTACGTTAAACGAGTAAAACTGCTTTAAAATCACATCATAGGCCAGGCTCAGCAAAGCCTTGTTGATGTTGATGATGGTTTTTTTATCGGGCAGGGTAATCACGTTGGATCCGTCGGTTAAAAACAGGCTTCTGAAACCCGGCGAAGCATAAATGGTTTCGTGCCGGAAGGGAAAGGAAATAGCATACAGGCCCTCGTTGGCAGCCGTAGAAGGCGGGAAAATGGTTGAAAGCAAACTCTCTACCAGTTCCGCATTTTCTATCAGCGGCTTCAGGTCGTCAATGGGCTCCAGCAGTTCCGGGTGGGCCGCTACTTCATTCAATAAGCCTTCATAAAGTCTCCGGGCGCCGGGCTTTCCTTCTGCTATCATTTTCTTCAACACCGTTACCAGGGGCTGCAAGGAAAGTAAGCTGTTAAATGTATGATGTATCTCTGCTATTCGGGTCATGAATCGTCATATTAGTCATAGATAAGATGTATTTAACCAGCCAATGGTTTAATGGGACGGCAACGGATGGCCCAACATCGAATCTATACCTATCATAATCAACCTCTAAGCCAAAAAGAAAAACAGGGTGGGGGTGGGTATAAAAAACAGAAAGTGAAGCTTAAAAAACACCCTAAGCCGCTACAGCCGGCTGGTTGGGGGCGCCACCACTTTTTGAAAATACAGGCAGGCGGGGCGCAGGCCACATTGCTCGCACTTGGGCTTGCGGGCTACGCAAACATAGCGGCCATGCAGTACCAGCCAGTGATGAAACTTGTGCACCAGGTCTTTCGGTACATATTTCATCAGCTGCATTTCGGTGGCCAGCGGGGTTTTGGCGTCTTTGGTCAGGCCTATGCGGGCCGATACCCTGAACACATGGGTATCCACGGCCATATTGGGCTGCTGGTCCACTACGGAGGTGATGAC
>JAEWAC010000201.1 GCA_023391895.1 Bacteroidota bacterium | reverse complement strand
GGATGAATGCGTCACCACAGGCTTTGCCGAAATTCATCCAAAAGTCCACATTATGCTTTTCATCAGGCCGCTGATAGTCGTAAAAAATACCGCCGATGCCACGTCGTTCGTTGTTGCGGTGATAATTCACAAAGTAGTTATCACACACTTCTTTGAACCTGGGATAAAAGGTGGGATCAAACTGGTCGCAGACTTCTTTATAGGTTTGATGGAAATGACGTGCATCTTCTTCAAAAAGGTAATAAGGTGTGAGATCCGTGCCGCCACCGAACCAGCGGTCGATGACTTCCTCTTGCTCATTGTACAACTCAAACATGCGGTAGTTGCAGTGCACCGTGGGTACAAACGGATTGAGCGGATGAATGACCAGCGACAAGCCACACGCAAACCATTTAGCGCCATTTATTTTTAACCCATTACGCATCGCATCTGTAACATCGCCAAATACTACCGATGTATTTACGCCTCCTTTCTCAAGTACCGTTCCATTAGCAATCACACGGGTTTTACCGCCGCCGCCTTCGGGCCGCTGCCAGGCATCTTCTATAAATTTGGCTTTGCCATCGGCTTCTTCCAGGGCTGCACAAATGCGGTTCTGCAAATCGTGTATATAGGCTATCCAGTTTTCTTTAATGCTCGTCATGAAGTCAAAAGTTAAAAGTCAAAAACAAAAAGTAAAAGGTAAAAACCTCTTTTAGATTTTTACCTTTTACTTTTAACTTGCTTTGTATTCTTTCACCGCTTCCACAAATGCCTTGGCGTGATCCACCGGCACATTGGGCGTGATGCCGTGTCCGAGGTTGGCAATATAGTTCTGCACACCAAATCCGTCAATCATTTCCTTTACGGCTTTTTTAATTTCGGGAATGGGCGCTAACAATTTAGCCGGGTCAAAGTTGCCCTGCAAAGTGATGTTGTTGCCGGTTAACTCCCTGGCTGTTTTGGGATCTACACACCAGTCCAAGCCCAGGCCCGATGCACTGCTCTGGCTTAAGTCTTTCAGGGCGTACCAGCTGCCTTTCGGGAAAAGAATTACCGGGGCATCTTCTTTTACCGCATCGGCAATTTGCAGCAGGTAGGGCTGAGCAAAGGTTTTAAAATCAGCCGGACTTAAAGAGCCTGCCCAGCTATCGAACACCTGCACGGTATCGGCGCCGGCTCTTACCTGTGCTTTTAAATATTGTATGGTGATGGTGGTGATCTTTTGCAATAACTGGTGGGCCAGTTGGGGCTGCGTATAGGCAAACTGCTTGGCCTTGTCCCAGGTTTTGCTGCCTTTGCCTTCCACCATATAACACAGGATGGTCCAGGGGGCACCGGCAAAGCCAATCAGCGGCACGCGACCGTTCAACTCTTTTTTGGTTAAAGACAACGCGTCCAGTACGTACTTCAGGTTTTCTTCTGCGCCTTCTGTTACCAAGGCATCAATATCCTGTTGCGTTTGTATTACTTTGGGCAGGGAGGGACCTTTGCCTTCTTCCATCAACACTTCCACGCCCATGGCCTGCGGGATCACCAGAATATCGGAAAAAATAATGGCGGCATCTACACCTACCTGGTCCACAGGCTGCAGGGTAATTTCGGTAGCCAGTTCCGGTGTTTGCACCCGGGTAAAAAAGTCATACTTGGCTTTTAACTTTAAATAATCCGGCAGGTAGCGGCCCGCCTGGCGCATCATCCACACCGGGGGACGTTCTACTTTTTCTTTTCTTAAGGCTCTTAATAACAGATCGTTCTTTAATGCAGTCATCTTTTTAATCCTTTTTTTGTTGGCTGAAATAAGCAATGGCCTGATGAACCAGTTCTTCTTTGCTGGTTTTTTCAGCTATGATAATCGTATTGTCGGTATAGGGTTGAATGGCTTGGGCCGTTGTGGTACCAATAGCAAACAATGTTGTTGTGGCAGGAACGGTGTTGGCGGCAAAAAAACTGCGTACTGCACTGGGACTGTAAAACAAAATGGCATCGTAGTGGTCTTTCACCTGGCGTGATGTTTCAATCGTGTTGTAAACCACCAGTTCATCCACTTGAATGCCCGCTTCTTTTAATTTATTCGGCAGCACGTCGCGGCGTATGTTACCGCAGAAAAATACAACAGAGGTAACGCCGTCTTTTATAATTACATCGGACAGTTGATCGGCGTATTCGGCCGTGCCTGATATGGGGTTTTGAAGCTTTTGCCCGGCCAGCTTTTGCGTGGCATCACCAATGCTGTAAATGGTCCAGGCTACCTGTCGGTCAACATGTTGCGCTACGACTTCTACGGCGTTCATACTGGTAAAAACGGCTGTAATGTGTTGCGTGGCTAGTTCCTTAATTCTTTCAAAAACCCATGTATCAGTAGTAGGTTCCGTTTCAATGAACGAAAGCGTATCAACGGCAATGCCTTGTTGGGCCGCTGTTGCAATCAGGTCCGCTGACAGAGGCCGGGTGCTTAATATGTGCCAGCTATTTTTTTGCATGCCGTATATCCGTCATTATTTGCTGTGCCGTACTGTTTTGCAATAATTCATTGGCCACCCGGATGCCAAAGTTCTGGGCGTCGTTTTTCGCCACTTCTTTTTGGATGTCTATTTTCTGGCGGCCATCGCGGCTGCAAATGTTGCCTTTAAAGATTACCTGGCCATCCTGTACTTCAGCGAGTGCACTGATAGGCGTAGAGCAGCCACCCATCAGGGTATGCAAAAAGTCGCGTTCTATTTTGGTGCACAAAGCAGTATCGGCATCGTTAAAATGCTGGCAGGCTGCTAAAGCGGCTTCATCTCCCTGGCGGCACACCACCATAATGGCGCCCTGCGCCGGGGCGGGCAGCATCCAGTCCAGGTCAATGGAATTTTCGGGGCGTACTTCAATGCGCTCTACACCAGCCGCGGCAAAAATGGCCCCGTTCCAGTTGCTTTCCTGCACTTTGCGTAAACGGGTGTTTACGTTGCCCCGCAGGTTTTCCACTTTATGATGGGGATAGCGGTTGAGCCATTGGGCAATGCGGCGAATGCTGCTGGTGGCAATGGTGAATGGTGAACTTGCTTCACTGTCATTGACCATTGACCATTCACCATTGACGAAACCTAATGCTTCCAAATCGCTATGATGCTTGTAGACAAAAATATCTTTATGAGAAGCTCTTTTTAAAACAGCGGCCTGTACAATGCCCTGTGCCAGTTGGGTGGGCACATCTTTCATGGAGTGTACCGCAATGTCAATGCGGTTGCTGAGCAGGGCGGCATCCAGTGTTTTGGTAAACACACCTTGTACACCCAGTGCGTACAACGGGGTTACCGTATCTATGTCGCCTTCGCTTTTGATATACACCAGTTCGGCTGCAACGCCGGCCTTTTTCAATAAACTTTGTACTAAGGTAGCCTGCCAGACCGCCAGTTGGCTGTCGCGGGTACCAATGCGTAAAATAGGTGCCATTAATTTACTCCTGCGCTTATAAAGTCGTTAAGGGCTGCAATGTACTGGCAGCCACGCTGGTTTTTGATTTTTATTTTCCCCGCAGTTTCATTCAGTACCCGTTGAATTTTTATGTCCAGAGATTTGGTGCAGGTTATGGTAGCTTTTTGAAAGTAGAGCGGATGGGCGTAGAGTTCTTTCAACTTTACTTTTAAGTCTTTCAGCATCGGTACGTGCTTGCGCATTTCGCACCAGTCGGTAAATTCAATCATCAGCTCGCCAATAATGCCTTTGGCTTTGGGTACTTCTGCTTCTCTTTTCTTCAGGGTTTCATCTTTCAGCTTCGACAGTTCATCTACGTTCACCATCTGCACGTTGGGTAATGTTTGTGCGGCGGCTTCTACATTATAAGGAATAGAAAGATCGATGATCAGCTTCTTGCCCTGGCCTTCTACATGGTGTTTTAAAATGGTAGGCTCGGCCGAATTGGTGGCCACCAGGATGATGTCTGATTGGATGATTTCTGCTGTAAGGTTTTCGAGGGGAGCCCACTGCAGGCCCAGCTCGTTGGCCAGTTCGGCTGCTTTTTCAGGCGAACGGTTAATGAGCGTTATGTTTTTGGTGTTTAAATAATCGACCAGGTTTTTGCAGGTGTTGCGGCCAATTTTGCCTACACCCAGCAGTAAGATCTTTTTGTGAGATGCGTTGACAACCCTGTTGCGGATGTATTGCACGGCTGCAAAAGAAACCGAAACCGTACCGCCGCTTAACTCAGTGGTATTCTTGATTAATTTGGAAGATTGCAGTACACAGTTGACCAGTCTTTCAGTAAAAGCGCCTACAAAGCCCGCCTCCTTGGCAAATTTTACGGCGGTTTTTAACTGGCCTACAATTTCATAGTCGCCCAGAATCTGCGAGTCCAGGCCGGCGCCTACGTTGAAAACGTGTTCAACGGCCTGCTGGCCGTTTTTAATATAAGCCGATTGGGTAAAGGTAGTTACGTCGCCTGCGGTTTGGGAGCAAAGCAGGTCAATGAGTTGCTGGCTGTGCTGTGCAAAGCCATAGATTTCGGTACGGTTACAGGTAGAAAGGATGAACAGTTCGTTCAGCCCTTGCAAAGTGGCTTTTTCCAGGATAGCGGCATATGCTCGTTGTTGATAGCAAACTGACCACGGATGGAAGCGTCGGATTTTTTATAGTTAATCCCTGCAACGAAAAAATTAGAGATGTTCTTAAAGTAATTTGTATCCATGCTAGGTTGGTCAACTTTGACTATGCAAAAGTAGCTTTGAAGCGCCGCATACACGAAAAATACTGTCATTGGCGTGTCATTTCAAGACTGATTTTCATCAGGTTGCATTTTGACGCACATCAATTGACCTTTTTATGGAGTGAGTTGTGATTCCCTTTTTACATTTGAGGCACCATTTAAAAAGAAGCATGAAAAAAGCGGTTGTATTAATGAATCTGGGCTCTCCCGATTCTACGGAAGTAAAGGATGTAAAGCGTTACCTGGACGAATTTTTAATGGATGAACGGGTGATTGACAAGCCCTGGCTGTTAAGGGCTATGCTGGTAAAAGGCATTATTGTGCCGTTTCGCGCTCCTAAATCGGCCGAAGCGTATAAATCGATCTGGACGGAAAAAGGCTCGCCCCTGATTGTCATCAGCAAGCAATTGGAGCACGCCCTGGCCAAAGAAATAGAAGAACCGGTGACTATTGCCATGCGTTACGGTAATCCTTCGCCTAAAACTGCATATGACCAGTTGCTGGAAAAAAATCCAGACCTGGAAGAAGTGATCCTGGTGCCCATGTACCCGCACTATGCCATGAGCAGTTACGAGACTGCGGTGGAATACGCCAAAGAGCAGCATCAAAAAGGAAAATACTCCTTTAAGCTGACCACCATCAAGCCATATTACGATAACGAAGATTATTTGCAAGCCCTGTGCGAAAGCATCAAACCTTACCTGGAAAGCGCATACGACCAGAT
>JAEWAC010000097.1 GCA_023391895.1 Bacteroidota bacterium | reverse complement strand
TTCATCAGCCGGTCGGTGGTGGGCATGTCTTTCATAAAGGTACTTTTTTCTATTTCCAGCGTATGGCCGTTGACCATAAAGCCGCTGTAGAAATGCCCATAATAAGCGGGGTCGCTGGTTAGCCGGCCCGATATCTGTACGGCATTGCCGCCCGGCCGGATGCGCACCAGGTGCGTTTCAAAGTTGGGGTAAGCGGCATTGATCTTGGCTACCACAGCATCTACCGACTTTATGGGTGGTACTTCTTTAGGTGCCGCTGTGGAGGCTGGTGTTTTTAAAGCCGTCAATGCTATTTGACCACTGAGCACCAGGCCGCTGCTGACCATCAGCAGGTTAAAAAGAAGCGACCATACCCCGATGATGCGATGTAGGGAAGAATAAAAGGAGCGGGTGGTTTTTCGGTTAAAGTGTACCCGGAAGGTTAAAACTTTGAGGATGGATTTGCGATAAACAATAAGGCCGGTGATTAGCGTGATCAGAAATAGAACACCCACAAAAAATACAATGACTTTACCGGTGGTGCCGGCAAACAGGGTATAGTGCAGCAACAGCAAACGGCGCTGCAGCGACTGGTTGGCATCTTCATTGGCGCCAATGAAGGCACCGGTAACCGGATGTACAAAAACCTTTTTGCTTTTTTCTTTCTGGCGCAGTTCATACACCAGGGTTTCGTTTGCCTGGGGTAAATGATACAACCGGATTTCCCAGCCGGGATAGCGGCTTTGAACGGCCTGAAAAGAAGCATCAAAAGAAGGCTTGCCGGCCACGGTCTCCACTGTCGGAATAGAACGGTCTTCCAGGACTTCTATTTCTTCTGCAAAAACCAGGATAGAACCGGTAACACTCATCATCAGCAGAAAAAGGCCTACAGCCAGTCCGCACCAGTGATGCCATCCGAATAAGTATTTGGTTGCTCTCATTTCAGCCTAAAGGGATGCCTGACGGGCATCCCTGTTTAATGGGTTTATAATCCTTTCTGTTGTGTCTTTAGCGACGGTGTTGTTTTCTTTCGGTATCAGCACACTACGTTTTTCTTATTTAAATGATTACCATTTGATGCCTACACCCAGCTGGTACCGCATACCGTTGGCTTTAATATAATCACCATCCTGTGCACTCCACTGAGCCTGCGGCATAAAAAAGTCGTTGTTCAGCAGGTTTTCAATACCCAGGTTCAGCGAAAAACGCTTGTTGACCTGCCAGGAGCTGTTCAGGTTTACCCAGCCATTGGCTTCCACCGGTCCGGTACCATAGGCATAGGTGCCGTTGGTGCGGGGCGCAAAACGCTTGCGGTCGCCGAAATGAATCCACTGCAGCATCACATCAAAGGTAGTCATCGGTGCATAGCGAATATAGGCGGTGGTTTTGGGGGGCGGAATTTTCAGGCCGGTCAGGTAAATGTCTGCCTCGTCGTTAAAGTCGTTGTTTTTATTCACGTCGGCTTTACCTTCTACAAACATATAGCTGACACCAGCTTTTACTTGCGGAATGGGGGATACATCCACGGCCGCTTCAAAACCATAGGTTTTTTCGGGTGCTTTTTGCTGCACGTACAAACCATTTTCTTCAATCAGCGAAGCCCCGATTTTGTTGGTGCTGATAAAGTAGCTTCCGGTAAATGAAAGCCTTTTAAAGTTGCTGCTAAAACCGGCTTCGTAATTGTTTACCACCACCGGTTCAATCTGCATGCGGGCCAGTTCGTTTTCTTTGGCGGCTCTTACAAAACGACCAATGTCAATGATGGAAAACCCTTGCGTATAGCTAACAAATGGTTTAAAGGCTTCCCATTTGGCATAGCGTAATCCTGTATTGAAAGTAGAGGCATTAAAGGAAACCGTACCGCCCGTGATAGCTTGTCCGCCATTGCCGTTGGCATCTACGATCTGGGTAAAGTCGGGCACCTTTACGGTTACAGCGTCATAGCGATATCCCGCCTTGAAGATCCAGTGGGTAAACAGGTTGGCTGTTGCCTGCAGGTAAGGAGCCGTGTTTTTCAGGTCCATTTCCGGTACCCATACCCGGCCGTCGGTCAGCTTTTGAAAGGTAACGTCGTTGAGTACATCCACACCATAGCTTACATCCCCTACAAACCACTGGGCCGTCTGGTAAGGTGTGTTCAGGTTCAGTCGCAGGCCTTTTTTGTCAGATTCTATGGTTGACTGGCCGCCGTTTTGAAAGAAAGAGGTAAAGCCGTATACGGTTTTAAAGCTTTGCACGTACGCATTGGCTTCCAGTTCGGTGTTCAGGAACAGGTCTTTGGCCAGGTATTTTATGTATGCGTTGTGGTTAAAGCGGGTGCCTTCGTCTTCGCCCAGGGTTTGGCCCTTCACGCCGATGGTAGGCGTAACCAGGTATTTACCCATTTGCTCCACGTATTGGGAGTTTTGAGAAGATCCGAAATAGTTATACATGGCCTCTACCCGGTGGGTAGGAGTAATATTGTAACCCACCTTGCCAAAGAAGTTGTAAATGTCGGTTTCGCCCAGGCCGTAAACCGGTGTCAGTACTACGCCTTGGGCATCTTTGTATACGCCGGTTTTTTCGTAAGTGCCATTAACAATGTAATCCAGCCGGTTCAGGTTGCCGCTGAACTGCTGGCTGATACGGCCGCCCATGGTTTCGTTGCTGTGCACCAGCATGCCGGTATTGGCCAGGTAGGTAGATGCATTGAACTTGCTGCCTTTATTGGGTTTTTTGGTAATGTAGTTGATGATGCCGCCATCGGCACCGTTGCCATAAATGGCGGTGGCACCTTTTACCACTTCTATCCGCTCTATCGTGGCGGGGTCAAGCGTACGCATATCCCGGCCACCGGCTCTTAGAGGCGTGGATTGGGGAATGCCGTCGATCATGATCAGGGGATTGCGGCCGCGCAGGGTTTGGCCGGTATTGCTGGTGGTATTGTTGCTAAAGCCAAGTGACGGAACCGCATTGGCCAGTATGTTGTTGATGTTGGGCGATACCAGCAATTGGGCCTGTACCTCCCGGGCATTGATCACCTGTACAGAAGCGGGCGTCCGGTCCACAATTTCGGGCTTGCGGCCAGCCGTAACGGTTACATCTTTCAGCGTGCTGATGGCTTCGGCCAGGCTAAAGTCTGTTGTGGCGGTTTCGGCCACACTGACGGTTAAGGCCCGCTCTTCGGCCGCATAGCCTACACCCTGTGCCACCAATGTATAGGTGCCAGCACCCGGTAATTTAATTTCATAGCTTCCGTCGGGTCGGGAGGTGGTGCCCGAAAAGGTGCCGCCTACGGTAATGGATATCCCTGGCAGGCTTTCACCTTTCTGGTCTTTTACAATTCCTTTCACGGTCTGTGCACCGGCTATGGTTGATATTCCTGTTACGAGCAGAAAAACAAATATCTTCTTCATTTACAGTTAATTCGGGTGCAAAAGTACCCTCCGCCTCCGGGGCCGATTTGTCAAATCGGTAAAAGTGGGTTACGAAATGCGTAAAAATTGCCGGATGATGGGAAGCATCAGTGAGGAAATTTTTAAAAAGGCCATAGGTGATTCGTAAACCAGAAGAGAAGTGTGGAATATATTAGGTGATAATATCATGTATTGCAGCTGTTGTATTGGGTTGGGGACATATACAAAAAATCAAAAGTCTTTTTGGCTTTTCAATAAGCCATATAAAGATGATTCAGTAGTTTTAAACATACCATAATACCGTTTGTTTTTTAGATACCATGAGAGTTTACGTTGTTTTTATCCTGCTGCTAACCGGTTGCGTGGCCAGTAAAGACCCGCAGCGCAGCGAAATCCGGCGGTTGTATAAGCATGCAGAAAAAGAAGATTCCAGTTATGTGTATGCCCTGCCTTACGAAAAAGGCGCCGCTTACCGGGTGGTGCAGGGGTATTACGGAGCTTTTACACACAAGAACCGGGTGGCGGTCGATTTTAAAATGAAGCCGGGTACCAAAATTCTGGCCGCACGCGGCGGGGTGGTGGTGCGGGCCGAGGGAACCAATAACAAGGGCGGGTGGAGCCGCAAGTTCCGCAAGTACGCCAACTTCATTGTTCTTGAGCATGAAGACGGTTCCCGGGCCGGTTACTGGCACCTGCAGCAGGGTGGGGTGCTGGTAAATGTAGGCGATACGGTGCAGCAGGGGCAGGTCATCGGGCGGAGTGGCAAAACCGGCTATTCTTTTATGCCGCACCTGCATTTTATGGTGTGGAACAATGCCAACAGCCAATGGCAGCAGTTGCCTACCCGCTTTGCCACCCGGAAAGGACCCCGCTACCTGAAACCTTTTAAGCAGTATAAAAACCCATCAACGCCATAGCCTGGATGGCTCTTGCTCTGTGGGTCTTCAATCCTAAAAGGAGTGTTTGTTTTTCGCGGTGGGATAAATCATAACCCACTTTAAGAGCTGAAACAAGTCTTTCAAAAATCCATAGGCCATTGGCAGGATCAGATGAGGTGGGAAACCTTAGCAGGGGAGTTGACCCGGCAACTATAACAGGCAGATAAAAGCCTCTTGCAGTTAATGTTTAAACATTGAATGTTGTAACTTTGTATCTGCAAGGATGAGAAGCTTAAAGGATTGGTATTAAGTTTGAGATAGTATTAGGTGCTTACCCTTAGAAAGCTGATTCTGTACCTTTCCTTAACACCGGAAAACAGATCATCTAAGTACATTTGAAAACCCGTTTTTGTCCATTCCTAATGAAGGAATCACTGACCCTAACGAATAAAACTTTCCGTAAGAAAACTCAGAGAATTGTCCACCCAATTCTTTATAAATTACATCCCCTCCAATTCTGGAGGGGATTTTTTTAATAGGTGGATTACAGCCACCGTTCAGGAATTGGTATTGATCCGGATCATGTTCTCGAATTTTTCAAAAATATTTTTTCAAAATCTTCAAGTCCTGCAATTGTAGCACAGTATTTGTTATTATTCCGACAGTTTTCATAGGGTACGGATTAAAAACAGGGCTGAATGTCTATTCTGGCCCTTTTTTTATTGCCCTTACCCGAACCTCCTCGTTATTGATTCCTACACTACAGACTCCTCTAATAAATTTAAACGACATATAGCCAATAGTTTGTTTGTTTTATACAAACTCGGACAGGAAGCCAGACCTATTGCACCCGGGCGTATGCAAGCCGCTTTTCCCGCTGCCGCTTACAATAATCGGGTAGTAATATGGACTGCAGAGTTTACTTTTTATTTCATTGGTTATCAGCCAGGGTAAAGCCCGGGTGTTGTAAAAGCATTTTTTATGACCATATGGGTAATTGAAAAAGTTTCAGTCCCGCGTAGAAAAGCAGGTCAGCCGTTGGAGTGTAGGGCAAGCTTGTTGCCTTCTGTATCCATAAAAAAAGCCGTGTACCCGATCTGCGGGTCCAGCAGCACTTTGCCCATCAGTATTTTTCCGCCTTCCGCTTCTATTTTATTCAGTACGAGCTGCAGGTCGGGGTTGGCGTTTAGATAAATGATGACACCTTCCGTACTGGGCTTGTGCAGGGCGCTTTTTACCAGGGCGCCGGTTACCGGGCCATTTCCCTGCCCGCCGGGAAAGTACGCCATGTGCATACCCATGATTTCCGTTTCATGCATATGGATGCTAAAGACCACCTGGTAAAAGTGTTTGGCCCGCACCATATCCTGAACCGGTATTTCAAACCACTGGATGATGTTGGAATAGGTATGCATAGAAAAAAATTGTTAGTAAGCTAATTGAACTTTTCTATGCAATAACCGCTCCTCTATAACATAATAATCTGCAAGTAATACCCGCACCCATAACAACATGCAGTGGAACAGCAAAAGCGGACCACTCTTTCAAAACCCATATAGGGTCCATCCTCCAAACTGCCCAATATGGTGTTTTAAAGCAAAGCCTCGTACAGCACTTCCACCGGGTGCAGGGCTTTGCGGCCCGTACCATCTTTTATCTGATGACGGCAGCTGGTGCCGGGGGCGGCAATGATCACCTCCTCGGGTTGCCGGCGTACGGCCGGTAATAAAACCAGCTCGCCAATTTTTTGGGATACTTCGTAGTGCTCCTTTTCATAGCCAAAAGAACCGGCCATGCCGCAACAGCCGGATGGAATAACCGATACGGTATAATTTTCCGGCAGTCCTAGTAGTTGTACCGAAGGCGCCACCGAAGACAAGGCTTTTTGCTGGCAATGCCCATGTAGTTGAATGCTTCTTTTTTCCTGCGTAAACTGATCTTTTCGGATATGGCCTTTTTGAATTTCGGCGGCAATAAATTCGTCGATCAGGTAAGTGTGACTGGCCAGCTGGCGGGCTGCATCAAACAGGTGGTCTTCTGCCAGGTCCACATATTCGTCGCGGAAAGTGAGTATGGCGGAAGGCTCTATGCCCACCAGGGGCGTTTTTTCCGAAATCAGTGGATGCAGGTGTTCAATATTTTTGTTGGCAATTTTTTTGGCCGCCCGTACCAGTCCTTTCGAAAGCCAGGCCCGTCCGCTTTCTTCGTGTTTTGGGATGATCACCTCGTAGCCCAGTTTTTCTAACAATAAAATGGCTTTGATGCCGATTTCGGTATCGTTGAAGTTGGTGAATTCATCACAAAAAAAGTAAACCTTCCGGCCGCCGCTTGCATTTTTCTGAGCCCGGTGTTTTTTATACCATTGGCGCAGCGTGGTGGTGTGCAGGGTAGGCATGGAGCGCTGCTCGGCAAAACCCGAAAGGCGTTTCACCCATTTGCTGACAGGGCCGTAGGTCATGACAAAGTTGTACAGGCCCGGCGACAGGGCACCCAGGCGGGCCGAGGCACTAAAGTTGGCAATCAGCCGCGACCGGAAGGGGACGCCATTAGCATCATAATAGTGCTGCAGCCATTCGGCTTTTAATTTCGCCATGTCCACATTAGACGGGCACTCGGACTTACAGCCTTTGCAACTCAGGCACAGGTCCATCACCTCGTGAATTTCCTTATGGTCAAAGCGGTTGATCTTGTCGGAATGGGTTAAAAATTCGCGTAAAATATTGGCCCGGGCACGGGTAGTGTCTTTTTCGTTGCGGGTAGCCATGTAAGAAGGACACATGGTACCGCCGGACAGCTCTGTTTTACGGCAGTCGCCGGAGCCGTTGCATTGCTCGGCATGCTGCAGTACATCCTGTTTGTAATAACGGAATACGGTTTTGAAAGGAGGCGTTTGCTGGCCTGGTGTATAGCGCAGCATGCTGTTCATCGAAGGCGTATCAACAATTTTATTGGGATTGTAAATGTTGTGCGGATCCCATACGGTTTTGATTTCCTTCAATAACCTATAGTTTTTTTCGCCCACCATTTGTTTGATGAACTCGCCCCTCAACCGGCCGTCGCCGTGTTCGCCGCTGAGGGAGCCTCCGTATTTTTTTACCAGCGTGGCAATTTCCTCCGCTATGGCGCGAAACAGCTGGTTGCCTTCCTTTGTTTTTAAGTTGATGATGGGGCGCAGGTGCAGTTCGCCGCTGCCGGCATGGGCATAGTGAACCGAGTACAATCCATACTTTTTCAAAATCTCATTAAAGTCGGCAATGTAAGCGGGCAGGTCGGCCACATCCACCGCCGTGTCTTCTATTACCGGTACCGCCTTGTCGTCACCCGGCAGGTTGCCCAGCAGGCCCAGTCCCGCTTTGCGCAGCGTCCATATTTTTTTGGTGTCATCGCCAAACAGGAGCGGAAAGTGGTAACCCAGGCCGGCGGCCTTCATTTCTGCTTCCACCTGTTGGGCAATACTGGTGATTTCTTCCCTTGATTCTTTAGTAAATTCAATGACCAGAATCGCACCCGGATCACCTAAAACAAAAAAGCGGTTTTTGCTTTGCTCAATATTGTCCTTGGTGCAATCCAGGATGTAATGGTCAATCAGTTCGCTGGCGCTGGGGTGGTATTTCAAACCAATGAGGTTGGCCCGCAAGGCATCGTCAATAGACGTAAAGTGCACGCACAGCAGACCGGTTTCTCTGGGCGGCAGCGGCACTACATTCAGTTTAATTTCTGTAATAAAGGCCAGCGTGCCTTCCGACCCCGCTATCAATTGGCAGAAGTTAAAATCCTCACCACCCGCAGTAAAAGGGGCCGTTTCCAGCAGTATATCTACAGCGTAGCCAGTATTTCTTCTTTCAATGGATTTTTTGGGAAATTCTCTTCTGATCTCTTCTGCATTTTCATAGCTGCTCAGCAGGCGGCGTACGGTTTTGTAAATGTTGGCTTCAAGAGTTTGGCCTTCGCACTTTTGGTGAAAGGCCTCAATATCCAGTGCCTTAAAGGTGGCTTCCGAACCATCGCTCAGCAAAGCAGTTACTTCCAGCAGGTGCTCGCGGGTGCTGCGATACACCACCGAGTTGGAGCCGCAGGAGTTGTTGCCCACCATGCCGCCAATCATCGCCCGGTTGGCCGTGGAGGTTTCGGGTCCAAAGAACAAACCATGGGGTTTTAAAAACATGTTCAGTTCGTCGCGGATCACGCCGGGCTGCACCCGTACCCATCTTTCGGCTGCGTTCAGCTCTAATATGGCAGTAAAATGTTTCGATACATCTACCACAATACCGTTGCCCACCACCTGTCCAGCCAGCGAGGTGCCTGCCGTGCGAGGAATCAGCGAGGTATGTTGCCGGTGCGCAAACTGTATGAGCTTTTTAATGTCTGCAATAGTTTTCGGAAGCGCTACCGCCAGCGGCATCTCGCGGTAAGCGGAGGCATCCGTGGCGTAAAGGGTGCGCATGGTGGTATCGTAAAAAAGGTCTCCTTCTAATTCAGATGCCAGTTGCTCCAGTTTTTCATTCATGGTTCGATTCACTTGCTGGTGTGACGAAAGGGCCTAATTTACTACGTTTTTCCAATAGTGGTGCCGGAGCCGTTCTTGCTTTGATGCCTGTATGGGAATTTGAATGCGATAGGAAAAAATGAAAAAGCTGTCAGCGTACCTGAAAACAGGCGTAGTTGGCAGCTGATCCCACAGGTAAAAACTAGCAGATTGAACTGTATAGGCTTTTAAAAAATGGATGAAGCGGTGAGGGTTTTGATGCAGCGGCCAACCGTTGGAAACTCATAAGATTCAGTATAAGCAAATGAAAACATTCGCAGTTGCCAGTACCGCTTTCCATACCATTTTATAAATACAAAGAATTAATTTACCTAATGAAATCCTTCTATTTATTACTATTTTGTTGAGATGAATTCACGTTTCCTCCAGGCTGCATTTCAAAGTAGCGTTTTTATAAAAGTATTGCTGGCTATTGGTCTTTTGGTTACGGCCTGTAACCAGGCAGACAATGCAGCTGCCAAAGCGGATTTTGAAAGAGTGGTGGTAGATACCAATCCGCCGGTAACGCCGCTATCGCCCGAAGAAAGTATGAAAAAGATCCAATTGCCGCCCGGCTTCCGGGTGGAGCTGGTAGCCAGCGAACCGATGGTACAGGAGCCGGTGGCGCTGGCCTGGGATGGTAACGGCAGAATGTATGTAGCCGAAATGAACACCTACATGAAAGATGCCCATGCCACCGGTGAGTTTGAGCCCACCAGCCGGATCAAGTTGCTGGAAGATACCGATGGCGATGGTAAAATGGATAAATACACAATTTTTGTGGACAGCCTGCTGTTGCCACGGGTGATACTGCCGGTGGGCGACGAGTTGATTGTAGGTATTACCAATATTCAGCACCTGTGGAGCTACCGCGATACCAACGGCGACGGCAAGGCCGATGAAAAGAAAATGGTGTTTCAAAACGATGTATTGGACGTACGCAACCTGGAGCACCAGAACGGCGGCTTGCTGTGGAACCTGGACAACTGGGTCTATCCCACGCGGGACAACTTCCGCTATAAATATCAAAACGGCAGGCTGGTAGCCGATACGATGGTGGACAACATGATTGGACAATGGGGATTAACCACCGACAATTACGGACGCCTGTTTTATTCCGAAGCCGGACCAGGGCTACCCGCCGTACAGATACAGCAAATGCCGGCTTATGGCGCTTTGAACTTTAACGACCAGTACGCCGAGGATTTCACCAAACCATGGCCCATCATTGGTACCCTGGATGCCCAGGGTGGCCGTAAAGCCCTGCGGCCGGAAGATAACACCCTGAAGGATTTTACCTCCGGCTGCGGGCAATCCATCTTCCGTGGCGACCGCCTGCCGGCCGACCTGCAGGGCGATTATTTTATACCGGAGCCGGTGGGCCGTATCATCAAACGGGGTAAAGTAAAAAACCGGGACGGAAAAATCTATATTGAAGATGCCTATCATCAAAAAGACTGGCTGGCCTCAGCCGATATGAATTTCCGGCCCATCAATACCTATACGGGTCCCGATGGCTGCTTTTACATTGTCGATATGTACCACGGCATTATCCAGGAAAGTGAATGGACAAAGCCGGATTCTTACCTGGGCAGGATCATTGCAGAAAAAGGCTTGTACAAAAACCGGGGTATGGGCCGCATTTACCGGGTGGTGCATGAGGATTTTAAGCGAGACACCCGCCGTCCTAATATGCTGCATGAACCGTCCGGCCAGTTGCTCACTTACCTGGACCATCCCAACGGCTGGTGGCGCGATATGGCGCAGCAACTGCTCATTGTGCGCAACGACCTTTCGGTTGTGCCGGCGTTAAAAGAAATAGCTACGGGCAAAAAAGGAACGCTGGATAAAACACCCGGCCATTTGGCCCGTATTCATGCCTTATGGACTTTGGAAGGACTGGGCGCCATGGATAAAGAAACCTTGTTCCAGGCCTTGGAAGATAAAGAAGCATCGGTCAGAAAAACAACGGTATGGATCAGTGAAATGTTTATCCGTAAAAACGACCGGCAGGTTATTGAAAGACTGGCTTCACTCAAAGACGATCCGAGTGTCGATGTACGCATCCAGTTGTCTTTGTCGTTGCGGACCAATAAAACGCCGCAGGCACAGGCCGTTGTCAAAGACCTGCTGGCAGCCAATCCCAACAACCAGCTGATGCAATATTCCTTCGCTACTTTTACCGAAGCGCAAAAAACACTGGCGGCCGAGCGGGAGCGGACCCGCAACCTGAGCCCGGCCGACCGAAAGCTGGTCACCAAGGGCGCAACTATTTACAAGCAACTCTGTGCTACCTGTCATGGTCCCGACGGGCGGGGCGTGGTGATAGGCGGTAAAGACATGCCGGCGCCGCCGCTGGCCGGTTCGCCGAGGGTAAAAGGCGATAAAATTGCGCTGATCCAGTTGCTGCTGTATGGCTTGCAGGGGCCAGTAGATGGAAAAACCTATAACGACATCATGCCGGCCATGGGCGGCAATGACGACGAATGGATTGCTTCTGTTTTGAGTTATGTCCGCAACAGCAGCGAACTGGGTAACCAGGCTTCTGTTGTTACCACCGAAGAAGTAAAAACGGTGCGGGCCCATACCCCCAAAATGAAAGAGCCTTTTACCCTGCAACTGTTAGAGATCTTTAAGCTGGGCCGGGCTGAAAAAGCCAATTGGGGTGCCGCCGATAGTTCGCAAAAGAGCGCCGGCGCTACAAAGTAAATCAGCCAATTCATCTAATCTTTAGCAAAAGTCTAATGTTCACTACTTTGGATCTATGAGGTTTTTAAAAAGTTTAAGTGTCATAGTATTTGGTTGTATGGCTATAGGAATTCAACCGCTGCAGGCACAGGATTCCATCTATCGCAATTCCATCGGGATGGAGTTGGTGCTGATACAGCCCGGTGCATTTGTGGTAGGAAAATTTAATCCGCCTTACCCGAAGCCGGCTGATAACAACAACGGTCCGGATAGAGGTTACAGTAACGGCGAATTACAGTTAGCAGGAGAACTGGCCCGTCGGGATGCCCGGCCAGGTTTTGATGTCAGGATAGAAAAGCCTTATTACATTGGCAAATTTGAAGTAACGCAAGAGCAGTGGACTAAAGTAATGGGTTCTAATCCTTCGGTTTTCCAGGGTAATAAGTTAAATAGGGATGCGGCCCGTCACCCGGTAGAAAGCGTAAGCTGGAAGGAGGCGCAACAATTTATCAAAAAGCTGAACCAGCTGGAAAAAGGCAAAGCCAGGTATCGCCTACCTACCGAGTTTGAGTGGGAGTACGCTGCCCGTGCCGGTGCCACCGATGACATTCCCTGGTCTGCAATACGCCTGCAGGCGCAGATGGGTACCCGCACTACGCAAACGGTTGGCGGCAAAAAGCCCAATGCCTGGGGGTTGTACGACATGCTGGGCAATGTGTGGGAGTGGGTGCAGGATTACTACAACGAAAAAATATTTGCTGACCCAACGCCGCCCAAACGGGGAAAGCAGCACGTTTTAAAAGGCGCTTCTTTTGTAGGCGATGTAAAAAATGCCACCTATATGACCCATGCCGCAGGACCCGGCAATAGCTGGGATGTCGGCTTTCGCGTGGTGATGGAGTTACCCTAAAAAGTCGTTCTCTTTATCGCATCCATGTTCTCATCCAAACACTTGATTTATGCCATTTAAAATAATTCCCTTTCTGTTTTTTTGTTTCCTTGCGGTTGGAGCCCAGGCGCAAATGCCAAAAGGTTTCAAACCCATTTTCAACGGTAATAACCTAAAAGGCTGGCACATCAGCCGCACCACCCACCAGGGTACCACGCCCGATTTTCAGGTGGTGGATGGGGTGATCGTTTTAAAGCAAAATCCCTATGGACAGGGCGGGGTACTGCTGTCCGATAAAAAATACAAGAACTTTGAATTGTATGTAGAGGTAAAAGTGGATTCCTTTTGCAATGGCGGTATTTTTCTGCGCTCTACCGAAAGCGGGCAGGCTTACCAGGTAGAGCTGTCGGAGCCGGGCGGTACCGGCGACCTGTTTGGCGAAATGCTGCCTATTAGTCAAAGCGCCAAAGCAACCGGCAAGGCCAGCGTATGGAAGCCCAACGACTGGAATGCTTTCCGCATCCGCATGGAAGGAGAAGTGCCCCAACTGACCTTATGGATCAATGGCGTACAGATGTGGACGGTAACGCAGCCTGTCAATGATTTTACGGCGGGTGCTACCGAAGGCATGATTGGTTTTCAGGCACACTGGTCGGCACCCTATTCGCCCACAGTAGCCGAGTTTGATATGTCAGGTTCTTGGCGGCCGGGTGCGGCGCACCGTTTCAGAAACATCGC
The DNA here is from genome assembly GCA_023391895.1 of Bacteroidota bacterium. GTDB lineage: Bacteria > Bacteroidota > Bacteroidia > Chitinophagales > Chitinophagaceae > Flavisolibacter. The sequence goes on along the minus strand of JAEWAC010000097.1, from coordinate 7,441 downwards.
CATCAAAGAACTGAAGTAGAGAAGTGTAAACGCTTTTAAAACCCCATAGTAGATACAGTAAGTGCGGAGCCATCCATATGGGTTTTTGAAGAAGTTGAAATTTGTAAAATAATCTATCATTCAAATTACCATAGTATATGAAATGGATACTGATTGCCTGCCTGTTTTATTGCCCGGTTTATTCAACGCAAACCGTAAACCCACAAACAGTAATGACGGTGAAAGGGCTGATTGCAGCCCATGATATGAACGTAACCCTTATTCATGAACATATACTGGTTGATTTCATTGGTGCCGATCAAACGCACCCGGATCGATGGGATAAGGCCAGGGTGGTAGCCAAAGTATTGCCTTACCTGCGTCAATTAAAACAACTGGGCTGTCACACGCTGGTGGAATGTACGCCGGCTTACCTGGGCCGCGACCCGCAATTGCTGAAAACCTTATCCGATTCCAGCGGTTTACACATCCTTACCAACACCGGTTATTATGGTGCCCGCAATAACCAGTTTTTACCGGCCCATGCCCTAACAGAAACCGCCGACCAGTTGGCGCAACGATGGATAAAGGAGTGGGGAGAAGGCATAGAAGGCACCGGCATTAAACCGGGTTTTATTAAAATGAGCGTGGATGAAGGAGCTTTATCTGCTACCCATCAAAAACTTGTGAGAGCAGCGGCCCGTACGCATTTGAAAACAGGCATGACCATTGCCTCGCATACCGGCAAAGCACCGGCAGCCTTTGAGCAACTGAAGCTGCTGCTACAAGAAGGCGTTTCTCCGGAAGCTTTTATTTGGGTGCATGCGCAGGCCGAAAAAGACAGTGGCCAGCACGTGAAGGCGGCCCGCAAAGGTGCCTGGATCAGCCTCGATGGACTGAATGAAGACAACCTCTCCACTTACCTGAAAATGGTCCTTCACCTGCGCAACCATGGTTTATTAGGCAAAGTGTTGCTGTCGCATGATGCAGGCTGGTACGATCCCGACAAGCCCGATGCGCCCTTCAGAGGTTATAACCTGTTATTTGAACAATTCATTCCGCTGCTGCGCCGGCACCAGTTTTCCGACCAGGAGATCCGGCAGCTAACGATTCTCAATCCGGCCCAGGCCTTTCAGCAAAGCATCAGAAAGGTCTGAACCATGATTTTAGGGGATAAGGGAGGAGTTATAAGTCTTAAGTTTTAAGTTGAGGAAGAAGGCAAAAGTTAAAAACAAAATCAAGAAAGTAGGACAGCGATCAGACTGGTGCAGCGCCTTATCCTGCATTAACTCCAGACACCAATTGCTGTAAGAACAGCATAGCGGGATACAGCGCCTGCAGAATTTTACCTCAGCACGCAAAAAGACTGCTCTTCTTGAAAAATCAATACCTGAAGTTCAGGTTAAAATAACCTACAGATTAAAGTAACTGATACAAGCTGTAGTCACTGTTGCTTGTGCGTGGGCAAGGCCAAAGGGGCGGAGCCATGGGGTTGGCCTGGAACTTTTTGCTCCCCTTTTCCGGGGAGAAAAAGTAAGAAGCGCTACCTACAGGAAGATAAAACCATAGTCATATGGGCTTTTCACAAGAACTGCAATATCGGGTTTTAAAGAAGTTAGGAGATGCTGAAACAAGTTCAGCAGGACAGGAGTGAGTGGCGTTACGACTTCTTCAAAATCCCATAGTGAAAAGGAAAAGTTTCAAACAGCAGGATATGAAGTTTTGAAACAAATTACATTATGGTTTTTTAAAGAACTTTACTTCCGTCAACCATCAACCAATAGCATATGGGTTTTGAAGAAGTTGTAAACTGATGCGATAGGAGCTCAGCAGGACAGAAGTAAAAGAAGATATAACTTCTTTAAAGATAGCCTAACCTTACAATGGTTGAGCTTTCTACATGGGTTTTTGAAAAAGTATAAAATTATGATGTATGCATCAGCAGTGACGGAAAAGACATCAAGGCACAAGCCTGAAAAACAAAAGGCAGAAAGACCCTCTCTGCCAGTTTACCAGTCACAACAAAAATACCCGGCAATGCTGCTTTAAACCTTTATTAACCTTAAAGTGTAACTTATTTACCTAAATTACAACCCCTTTAAAGAAAACCATTCCTCTTTCTTCATTTATATAAATCAATTCAATAAATGCTTCTTCGTGTTTCGTTGCTAGTGTCGCTGCTCTCGGCTTCCGTTGCGCTGTGGGCGCAAAAACCACCCGCTACACCGCCGGCCACCAATGCCAATGCACCGGGTAATGTGATACAGCCCCCTGCCAACAGCCGTAATACCGGTCCCAAACCTTATCAAGAGGTGATTACCAGCAAGGCCATAACCCAGCGAGGATTGCTGACCACCCACCAGGTAGAAGACAAATATTATTTCGAAATACCCGATTCGGTACTGGGCCGCGAGATCCTGGTGGTCAACCGTATTGCCAAATCAGCCGCCGGCAGCCGGGCCGGTTTTTTGGGTTATGCCGGTGACCAGATTGCCGATAACGTCATCACTTTTGAAAAAGGCCCCAATAACCGCATTTTTCTCCGCAGCATTTCGTACCAGGAGGTAGGCCGGGACTCGTCGGGCGGCATGTACCAGTCGGTGCTCAACTCCAATCTGCAGCCCATTGTAGCCGCCTTTGACATCAAGGCACTATCCCGGGATTCAGCTACCGCTACCGGTGGGGCAGTTATTGATATAACGGATTACCTGATGGGCGATAATGACATCCTGTTTTTTAATGCCCGTACCAAGCGGCAGCTGGGGCTGGGCAGTTACCAAAGAGACAACTCCTACGTAGTGGAGGTCAAGTCGTTTCCGTCCAACCTGCAGATCCGTACGGTAAAAACCTACATCCGTACGCCCCAGCCGTCATTCGGAGCCACTGCGGCGGCCACGGTCGTGGTGGGTGGGGCTACCGGTAGTCCCAACACGTATGAGCTCAGCAGCTCCATGATCATGCTGCCCAAGGTGCCCATGCAGCCCCGGTATTTCGACAGCCGGGTAGGTTATTTTTCAACGGGTTATACCGATTTTGACATCAACCCGCAGGGCGTGGAAAGAGTGCGGATGATTACCCGCTGGCGGCTGGAGCCCAAAGAAGAGGACATTCCCAAATACATGCGTGGCGAACTGGTAGAACCCCAAAAGCCCATCATATTTTACATTGACCCCGCTACGCCCAAAAAATGGGTGCCGTACCTCATCCAGGGAGTAAACGACTGGCAGGTAGCTTTTGAACAGGCAGGATTTAAAAATGCCATTATGGGCAAGGAAGCCCCGGTGAACGACCCGGAGTGGAGCATCGACAACGCCAACTATTCGGCTATTGTGTACAAGCCCTCCGATGTACCCAATGCCAGTGGTCCCCACGTACACGATCCGCGGACCGGCGAAATCCTGGAATCGCATATCAACTGGTACCATAACGTGATGAGCCTGCTGCGCAACTGGTACCTGATACAAACCGCGGCAGTAGACCCACGGGCCCGTTCTACCCGGTTAGAAGACAGCCTGATGGGCCAGTTGATCCGTTTTGTATCGGCGCACGAAGTAGGTCATACCCTGGGCCTGCGCCACAACTGGGGGGCGTCCTCCACGGTGCCGGTAGAAAAACTGCGGGATAAAAAGTGGCTTGAGGAAAACGGCCATACGCCTTCCATTATGGATTATGCCCGGTTTAACTATGTAGCCCAGCCCGAAGATCATGTCGGTGAAAAAGGCTTGTTTCCCCGTATTGGCGCGTACGACAAATGGGCCATTGAATGGGGTTACCGCTGGTTTCCGGAGGTGAAATCGCCGGAAGAAGAGCGGCCCATTTTAAATAAAATGACCATTGAAAAGCTGAAGGACCACCGGTACTGGTTTGGCTCCGAATCGGACCTGGATGATCCCCGCAGCCAGAACGAAGACCTGGGTGATAATGCCATGAAAGCCAGTGGGTATGGCATTAAAAACCTGCAGCGTATATTGGTAAAGCTGCCCGAATGGACGCGGGAGCCGAATAAGGAATATGAAAGCCTGACCGAACTGTACAACCAGGTGCTACTGCAGTACAACCGTTATATGGGCCACGTGACCAAGAACATTGGCGGCATAATGACCACGCCCAAAACTGTCGAGCAGTCCGGTGCGATAGTAGAGTTTGTTCCGCAGGCCAAACAAAAAGAAGCCATGGCTTTTTTACAGGCGCAGTTGTTTACCACGCCTAAGTGGCTGGTGGGCAACAATATAGCCGCTTATACAGGTACCAATAACCTGATGACCATTGCCAATGCGCAGGATGCAGTTTTAAGTAAGTTGCTGAGCTCCACCACGCTGGTAAAGCTATTGCAGTTTGAAGCCGAAAGCCCGCAGGCTTATACGGCAGCCGAAATGGTATCTGATCTCACCAAAGGCATCTGGAGCGAACTGGACCACCATAAACCGATTGATATTTATAGAAGAAATGTGCAAAAAACGCTGGTGGACCGCCTGGTGCGGCTGGCCAGGCCGGAAACCACGGGGCTTACCCTGTTTAGCCTGGGCAATTCCGTGAGTCCGGTTTACAGCAGAAACACCGATGTGGTTTCCATAGCGAGGGCCCAGTTGCGCCAGCTGCGGGCAGAGATCAAAGCCGCTTTACCGTCTTATAAAGATGCTGCCAGCCAGGCCCACCTGATGGATGTGCAGGACCGGATCACGGCTGCTTTGGAGCCCAAATAGATTTAATCATATCAATAATCAAAAGAGCCCTGCACCTGCAAGGCTCTTTTGATTAGTAGTTGCAATATCAACTCTTTAAAAACCCATATCGGGAAGTTGATTGTTGGTAGTTGATCATTGACCGTGAGAAAGTCTTTCAAAAGCTCATCCGGCCCCTCCCATTGACCCCTCCCCGGTGGAGAGGGTGGCCAAGCAGCACAGGTCTTTTTCAGCTTTGGAATTGACGTATGGCCTTTAAAAACAAATCTGGGCTAAACTGTTTAAGTCATCAACTTCTTCAAAAGCCCGTATACCCTTTTGAGTGCTCTATAAAGCAGTAGATGCCGAAACGAGTTTGGCATGACAGTGCAAGCGGTATTTAAAATAGCAGTCCACCTGAAGCGGCAAAGCTATTTCTTGAAAAATCCATAGGCAGCATCAATCTACTCAACTGCTCAACCTTTCAACCCTTCAACTCTTTGAAAACCCTATATGACTTAATACTCACAATTTATTACTTATAACTTACCACTTGCAACTCTTCTCTCTCTGCTGTGGACTGTCGTCTGTCGACTGTGGACTTCTCTCTCCTCCCTTCTTCAAAACTCCCTATGTACCCCAGCCTGCTTATTTTTTAATATAAGTGTAAGGATCGTATTCTATAAAAGGATTTTGCTGGGTGGTTACCGCTTTTACCTGGTTGTTTTCCACCTCAAACCGGATGGCAAAAATGCCGTATTCTATGTTGTTGTATTGCATCAGCCACTCGCCGTTGTCCATGTATTGCAGCGTGGCAGACAGATCTGGTTTATTGGCAAAATTGATTTTTAAGCCGTTGCCTTCCGGGCTGATGGTTATGTTGCCGTTCAGGTGGTGGGTGTAGGTACCTGTATAGGCGGCCAGCGGCAACGGGGGCTTGGCGCCTTTTACCCGGGCCTTCCAGCCTGCAATCTGCGCCAGTTGCTCTTTCATATCAGCTTTAAACGGGTCTAGTTGCTGCAGGCTGCGATTTACATACGATACTCCCAGGTAAGCATCCAGTAGCTGGTGGCGGAGGGCTTCAAAAAAGCTTTGGTTGTCGTTATTGGTTAACACCGCAATGCCCAGTCCTTCTTCCGGTACAAAACACACATTGCTGACCATGCCACCCGCCCCGCCGGTATGCCAGTAGATCTGCCGGCCGTTGTAGTCGGCAGCAAATACGCCCAGCCCATACCCGCGGAAGTGCATGGGAAAAACGGTGGACTTTCGGCTGTTGGTCATAATCTGTACGTCTCTTGTTTTTTGCAGCACGCCAAAGGGCAGTACCTGCCTTCCGTTATAGCGGCCGCTGTCCAGTTGCATCAGCAGCCAGTGCGACAGGTCTTTTACATTGCTCACCATGCTGGCAGCCGGTGCCAGGTTGTTCCAATTGTCGTAAGGCACGGGTTGCAAGGTACCGGTATAACTGGTGGTATAAGGGGTGGCGGCGTTGGCCAGGCTGGCGTAACCGGTGGACAGTAAACGGGTGCTCGTCATTTCCAAAGGCGTTACAAGGCTGTCTTTTACCCACTCTTCCCATGGGCGGCCGGTAATTTTGGGAATTACCTCACCGGCGGTTAAATAACAGCTGTTGCAATAGCCGTAGTCCTGCCGGAACGGCCGGCTGGGTTGTAGCAGCCGCATGCTTTCCATGATCTCACGACGGCTTAACCGGGTGTTCCAAAAGGTAAAGTCGCCCTGAAAGGTTTTGGTGCCGATGCGGTGGGTTAAAAGATCGCGGATGGTAACCAACTGGGTAGCCAAAGTATCATACAGGCGAAAGTGGGGGAAGTGCCGGGTGATCTTGTCGTTCAGGTTGAGCCGGCCCCGGGTTTCCAGCAGGGCCAGGGCGGTGCCGGTAAACAGCTTGGTGTTGCTGGCAATCATAAACAAGGTGTTTTCATCTACCGCTTGCCGCGTTTTAAGATCGCGTACCCCATAGCCTTTTGAAAGAACTACTTTTCCATCTTTTACCACCACCAGGGCCAGGCCGGGTACGTCCCAGTCTTTCATTCCCTGGCGGATGTAAGTGTCCAGGCTGTCGGTTATAAACGCAGGCTGTTGGGCCCTGGCAAAAAACAGGGAGGCAGACAAGCCAAAAAGCAGGAGTAATTTTTTCATAATCCAATCAAAGACATCAATGTACAACAATTTTAATGGGGGAGGCCATGAACGCCACCCCGAAGTTTAAAGGCCTGTTTCATCCGAATCTATGTATCCAGCCTGCACAATGGCATGGAATTTATACCATCTCACTATGATTATTCACCTGTAAACCTTAAAACCAACATATGAAAAAGCAAATGCTTTCTTTCGGCCTGCTGTTATCAGCAACGATGATCATTTCCTGTGGAGGGGGCGATAGTAATAAGAATGGTGCTGATGATAAAGGCTCTTCCGGCGATTTATCTACCGGAACCGTTACTACAGATACCGGTAGAACAGGTACCGCTGCAGCCGCCAGCCCTACTGATACATTAGGAATGGAAGACCGCAAGTTTGTGCTGGAAGCCGCCAGTGGTGGTATGCTGGAGGTGCAAGCCGGCCAGCTGGCAGAACAAAACGGTACCCATGCCCGTGTTAAAAGTTTTGGCGCGATGATGGTGCGGGACCACTCCGCGGCCAATGATCATTTAAGAGCGGTGGCCAGCAGCCGCAACATGATGTTGCCCGATTCCATGACGACCAAACACAAAGAGCACCTGGAGAGCCTGCGCTCTAAAACCGGAAATGCATTTGACAAAGCCTATATGAGCATG
>JAEWAC010000428.1 GCA_023391895.1 Bacteroidota bacterium | reverse complement strand
CTCCTGTTGCGGCGCCCCGATATACAACAGGCGGAACAGGAATTGAAAGCAGCGGAGGCCGATATAGCAGCCGCCCGGGCTGCTTTTTTACCGTCCCTTACCCTTACGCCATATATAGGGTTGAACGCCTTTAGTGCCGCCACGCTGTTCAACCCGGGTTCTCTTGCCCTGGGTGCTTTGGGTAGCCTGGCCGGTCCTATCATCAACCGCAGTCAACTGAAAGGCAGCTTTTACCAGGCCGCCGCCGCTAAGCAGCAGGCGTATTATGCTTATCAAAAAGCCATACTGGGTGGCTACCACGAGGTGGTGACGCAGCTGAGCGAAATGCAAAACCTGCAGCAACAACTGAAACTGAAAAGAGAAACAGTAGCCACCCTAGAGAATGCGGTAACCAGTGCCAACGATCTGTACCTGGCCGGCTATGCTTCTTACCTGGAGGTGATTACTGCCCAAAGAAGTGTACTGGAAGCCGAACTGGACCTGATCAACACCCGTAAGGCGCAATTCGTTTCTTTGGTCAGCCTGTACCGGGCGCTGGGTGGCGGGTGGAAGTAAGATTCCATAGAATCACCTGCTAGAAGTGCAGAATAGTACGTCTTGGTTTTAATCCAGGGAGATCAATCTCATCATAATAAAGCCGTGTCATGAGCACACGGCTTTATTATTGTTATATGGGGTTTTGAAGAAGTAGAAGTTTGCTTTGATAAAGCCGCCACATGGCAGGCTGCAAATTGAATGTTTGTCTCCAGTAAATAAAAGTACAAGGTTAATCATTCTTTTTACTGGCACCTACGGCTATGCTTGCCGTCACCTGCCAGATGCTGTTTTTCTGTGAACCGGCCGTAATTTTATCAATATCCGTTACACCCAAATAATACCGTATACCTATTGACATGCCGCCCGCTTCCCCTCGAAGTTTTTGAGCAAGTCCTACCGCAAAACCAAAGTCAAATCTTGTTAACTGGTCTTCTATATTGTTGGCATAGGTAAGATCGCCTTCCTTAAAAATATCTTTGGCCCGGGTGCGCAATCCTATTTGAGGACCGGCCTCAGCAAAGAACTGATTCCTGATGCGATAACGCATTATAAGGGGTACGACAATGTTTTTCACTTCTCTTGTTACCTGACCCGCCTTCAGCAGTGTATCCAGATTGGCATTGCCTAATGAGTAAGGTTTTAATTTTGTAACGCCACCTGGGTATTTAGGTACAGCTTCGGGGTGAATGAACCACTTATCATTTAACTTGATATTAAAATACAACCCCAGGTTAAAGCCATTTCTTGTTTTTGCAGTGCCGAAGTTGGAAATATCACTGATACTCAAACCTCCTGTTAAGCCGAATTCCAGTTGGTCGGTGTTCAACTTATCGCCAAAAACCAATGCAATGATCACCTGACTATGCACGATGGAGGTACACGTGACGAGCACTAATAATAGCAAAATTTTTTTGCAGCCACTTTTTGGATGCATAATTTTCTGATGTACAATTAAAATACAATAAATAAATCTTGTTTGTTCAAAAATATTTGTTCCCTTTCTTTCATGCCCAATTGGCGCCAGGAATGGCATCTCTATATATGCAGTACCACTCGTTGCCGCCCAAAACTCTTTTTATGTTTTAGATAATAAACAAAATTGCAGAGCGGTGCCAGTGAGCATGTACAGTAGTCTGTAAAATATATTTTTTCTAATGCTTACGGCACATCCCTGGCTTTATTGAATTGCAGTAAACTTTAATTCTTCTATTCTAATTTTTTATGGCATCCGGTATGTTTTCCTCTGCCATTATACCCTAATGGACTTATCCAAAACTCTTGGTCGCACCCGGCACTTAACTAATTGATTTTAAAGCAAAAGGAGGGAACTTTGATGATAGTCATCATTCAATTGACTAATTACTGTCATGGTTTTAACGCTAAGTCCAACGTTAGCTTTATGTATAATGTTTCAACTCCTACCGATTCTGCTTTGACGCAGAAAATCCCTAATTGAAAAACTTTTACACCAACGATTGAGAGATACGGATTCAGGTACGGGTTGCCATTGAATACTGGTTGCGTATAAAAACGCATTGTCGCGTCTTTATACGCAAGCAGAGAACAGCTATAAGAATGCTTATGAAGAGAAAATTGATTTTGATCCTGATATTGGGATTATTATGTTTTTCTGTAAAAGCCCAGTACACTACAGATAAAGTGGTTGGGCAAAAAAATGCAGTACTGCTTGATAGCTTGAAAATAACAGACTACCCGTACCTGTTGCCCATCTGGGGAAAGAAAGTAGCGCAAAAAGGTTTCAATCTTCCCAAGTCTGGCGGACTAAGTGTTCAATATCTGTGGCAGCAATCCGACATATCAATTGAAAACCTCAAGATTGGGTTTAACAATGGCCCCCTTTATGACGTGAATGAACTGATCCGGTTTGATAAAGCCCAGACCCAAACCAACGGTGGCAACATCAGGCCTGATATATGGGTACTGCCTTTTCTGAATGTGTACGGTATTCTAGCGCAATCTCAAACATCCACATCCATCAATGCAGGTTTATGGATACCCAATGATAGTGCCTGGCAAAAAATACTCGACATTGATACCAAGGCCGACTTTGACGCTACCACAGTAGGTTTTGGTTTAACACCTACTGTAGGCATCGGAGGTTTCTTTCTGGCACTGGACATGAACTTTACATGGTCCGATATCAGCGAATTGGACCAACCGGCATACGCATTTGTATTTGGTCCAAGGTTGGGTAAAAACGTAACCTTCAAAAAACCTGAAAGAAGTCTGGCAGTTTGGGCTGGCGGTTTTAGAGTAAAATTAAATACGGGCACCAGCGGATCCTTGAATACAGCCGACCTGTTCCCGGTGAATGAATGGAACCAAAAAATTGATACCGGCTATATGAAGGTGGCAGAAGGCCAGCAAAATGTTGATGACTGGTGGGAAAACCTGTCGTCTTCCGAACAAAAAAAGCCGTCCAATATAGCCAGGCATAATACGGCGAATGCGGCGCTTGAAAAAGCCGGCGGCATTTTGAATGCAGCCTCGCAGGCGGTTGCCAGTGCCGGCAATTCCACTGTTCAGTATTCACTGGACAAAAAACCCAAAGACATGTGGAATTTCATTATCGGATCGCAATTCCAGATCAACAGGAGCTGGATGATACGAGCCGAATATGGCTTTTTGAGCAGCAGAAGTCAGTTTATTGGCGGCTTACAGTACCGGTTTAATTTTTAAAACTTAAATAAGTACAAAAATGAAAACTTTTTCAGCCACTAAAATTTTTGTAACATGAAAAAGCTATATTACTTTTTACCGCTTTGTTTGTTGGTTTTTTTTGCCTGCAGAAAAACGCCTGACACCCAGAAGCTGTCTGCCAACTTTGCCGTGCAAACAGCCAAAGATGCCAATGCCAATTTTGGTGAATACAAAACGTATTACATTTCGGACACGATAGCGCTTAGAACAACAGACCCCAATGATACTTTGTGGACCAACGGTGATGCCAGGCAACTGGTGGCTACGGTTAAATCAAATATGAATGAAAGAGGCTATACCCTGGTAAGCCGGAAAAGTCAACCCGATATTGGTCTTGCCATGACAGCCATCAAAGATTTGAATATTGGCGTTTATTACCCTGGCTGGTGGTATGGAGGCTACTGGGGTTACTGGGGCGGTTGTTACTGGGGGTACTGTGGCTATCCACCATATTATGGCTATGGTGCTATTTATAGCATTCCTACCGGAACCCTTATCCTGGATATGATTGATGTAAAAAATGCGGCTTCTACCGGAAAGTTGAACTCGATCTGGAGTTCTGTTATGTCTGGCGGCCTGGGTTATACCAATGATGACGTGCAATTGGGTGTTGAAGCAGTCAACCAGTCTTTTGAACAGTCACCTTACATACAAGCCTCCCGATAATTCTATTCAAAAACATTTATCATGAAAAAGATACTGATAACCGCATCAATGATTTTGGTGCTTGCAACCACAGGCTTTGCACAAAGGGATTTATTTGGCATAGGTTGGGAAATCAATTTTCCAAATAATAACAAATACCTGACTAAAACCAGTTATGCAGGAGGTAAATTTGAATACCGTCACTTTATTAAAAAAACCTTTTCTGTTGGATTGGCATTAAACTGGAGCACTTATGAACAATACCTGCCCCGGCAAACTTTTCAAAAAGAAGATGGCACCAGTGCGATCACCAGCGACTTTGTTGCCCAAAGCTACCAGCTTCCTATCACTGCAACGGCACATTACTACTTTAAAGAATCAAAATTACTGAAACCCTATGTCGGTATAGCACTTGGAGGACAGTATGTAGAACAGTCACTCTACTATAACGTCTACGTAAACGATGATTTTAACTGGGGCTTTGTGGCAAGACCGGAAGTGGGCGCCATCATAAAGCCGGACCAGTACGGTAATTGGGGGTTTTTAGTTGCCGGCAATTACAGCTATGCCACCAATAAAACAGATGCTCTCAACAAAGACAGCTTTCAAAACTTTGGCATTACCATAGGCGTCTTATTCTGGGATTAGTAAAAAGATTTGTATCAAATTCACCCTTAATTTATGCTTGAATAAAAGTAAAATAAGCTTTGGGATTGTGGATTGAGCATAATGATCTCTAACAAATGGGTTATTGCCATTTTTTAGATTTATTATGCTTATTGCTTTATGACTGGACAGTGCTTTTGATGGGTGTACACCAAAGCATATGGCCTTTTTAAGGATTGCAGGTTGAATTTCTATTATAAATAAACCGTTTTCCTGCCTGTCGGAAAAAGGCCATATCATCCATAACTTTTTGCAATGGCATGTGCGTGTTTGATCTGGATTTGCAAACAATAGGTGCTTAAGAAGGCGGCAAAAAGCATTAAAAAGTCTCATTGCGGAAGTACCTAATGATCCAGTTAGGACTACAGCCCAGCTTTTATTAAACCCTACCACCATAATACGACAATAGCAGGCCAGACACTGCTACAGGTCTGTAGTGTCAACTTATAACGCACCTTTCACATCACTTGCTGTCAGGGTTGCGGCTCCAGCACTACATACTTGATGTTTTTCCGGTTGTAGGTATAAGTGATATGCACTTTGCCATCCTTGGTCTGTATAACTGCCGGATAACTGTATTCTTCTTCACTTCCATTTTCCAATACCGCCACATCGGTCCATTGCCTGCCGTCTTTTGCAACGGCCACATAAAGTTGGCCCCGGCCATTAAACCACTCCTTACCGCTCACACCAGGATTATACACCAGTAACTGCCATCCATTCTTTAAGGTAACGGCATCCGTACCGGCATTGGGATTGGGAATTTCTGTTTTGGATAAAGAACTCCAGGTTAGGCCATTGTCATCTGAATAAGCCTCTACCACCCGGTCGTGTTTGCTTCTGCAAAGCATTTGCAGGCGCTGTCCGGGGTATTGCAAAATACTAGGCTGAATGACCTGCAGCGGAGTTTGTGGGTCTACCGGTACCAGTTGCCAGGTGGCGCCTAAGTCGGTAGAACGTTCTATATGCACTTTCCAGTTGTCGTTTGTTTCTGTACTGGAAGGAGCCAGTATGGTTCCATTGGCCAACTGCACGGGTTTGTTTTTAATGGGACCCAAAATGCCATCAGGCAGCCGCACCGGATCGGACCATGTTTTTCCGTTGTCCATAGAAGTTCGGACCATTCCCCACCATTCCCGCGGGTTTGGACCCACCTTGTAGAATAAAAAAACCTTTCCTTCTTTAGCTTTGAACAGTACGGGATTCCAGCAGGGATACCGGATTGAATCGTTCATAATACCGTTGGCTACCAAAACGGGCGGTTTCCATTGGCCTTTTTCCTCAACTGAAAGCCAGATGCCTACATCTTTATGCCCTTCATGGGTGCCGGCAAAATAAGCCACCATCCGCTTGCCGGGTGTAACCTCCAGTATGGTTGAGGCATGGCATTGCGTAAAAGGTGGTTTGTCAAATAACAACCTTTCCTGCACCTTTCTCCACTTCGTTTGACCAAAGCTGACCATTCCCATACAAACGAAAAAAATGACTAAAAACTGTACTTTTTTTACCATGACTTTTTTAATAACTGTTGCTAAAACACCTATGGCCTTTCCTACAATCTTCAAAGCTGTGCCTAACAAACTTCGCTAAAACGGATTGATTAAAATTCTATAAAACGTACAACCTCCGACCTAATGGTTGCCAACTCCTTTAAAAACCCATATCGTATAAAGCTACAGCGGTTTCTTCAAGCTTTTGACTCATACCGACAGACTTGTTCATATGATGCATATGCCACCGGCCAGGATATTGCCAAGATACAGACATCGCAATATATAAATGATACTGTACTGATGCCTTATGAAACTGCTGTTGCTTTGAAGCACCCGTACGCAATTGAGAATGAAGTGGCCAGGATTTACCAACGCCTTAATCGCTAAAAACAACAGTATCTCACCGGCCATTCCATCCTTGGTACCACAGCATGGCTTATTCTACTTTGCCTCAGGCGCCTGCTTGTATAAACCCACTTCCGCCAGAGTCGGGTTCAGCCTGGATGATTCAATTTTGATCCGGATGGCCCGGGCCTGAACTTCCGGGAAGCGCAGCAAGCGTTTATATCCTACGGTCGTTCCTTCTGTAAGCTTTTCCCATTCATTGCCTTGTTGATACTCTACTGTAAACTTTTCAATGCGCTGTCCTACCCTTATGTTTTCCTGCAGGAGCAATACATCAAAGGCCTTGGCTTCCGGCAATGCGAATTCAATAATCGCTGTCGTATCGGTGTCCCTGGTCGTCCAGTGGGTAGCATCATTACCATCCAGCAGGGCATCCCTATTTTTGCCGTTCTCACTTTGGATTTGCGCTCCCTTCAGCAGGTTGCGATTAAAAGTCTGATCGATCAGCCTGCGCCATCCCTGTAAGCTTTTTACATCTGCTTCATGAATCAGACCCCTCGTATCAGGAGGAATATTCAGCAACAGCACGCCGTTTCTTCCTACCGAACTATAGTATATGTCCAGCAGCTTGGCCGGCGTTTTTACCTTCGTATCTTCGGCGGGATGATAAAACCAGCCTGGGCGGATAGAAACATCCGTTTCTGCCGGATACCATACCAGGCTTTTGGCCCCCATGATTTTTGCGCGGCTGCCCAGGTCTACATCCATCATGTTGGTGGGAGCAAAACCTACTTGTGTTTGAGAGGCCGCGGCTATGTTTTCCTGCACCATGGCATCTGCCGGCACTACAC
>JAEWAC010000332.1 GCA_023391895.1 Bacteroidota bacterium | reverse complement strand
GTACATAGGTCTCTTCCGTACGGTCGCCTTTTTTATCGCTGCCGGACGACTGGTTGTAAAAGCGGTGTTTTTTTTCCGGTACAATCAGGGTCAGCAGGGCATCTACAAAGGTGGTTTTACCACTGCCGTTGGCGCCGGTCAGCAGGGAAGTTTCGCCACCGGGTTCAATTTTCCACACATGCTCGTCAAAAGTGCCCCAATTGTAAATCTCCATGTATTGCAAACGAAAACCCGACTTGTGCTGATCGGTATTAAATACATTTAGCTGCATGATCCGTTAGTTGTAGTTTAAAATTCTCCAAAACCTCATTGTCTACTTTTGCTTTAATGATCTTTTTGATGCGGAACTTGTGGTCATCGGGCATGGTGCCGGTTTCTACCTTTTCCAGAAAACCCAGTTCCACTACTTTATCAATCAACCGGTCGAGTTCCTTGATGAACTTGACGCGGCTAGCATTTTCACGAAAGAATAGTTCCGTATACTCTTTTATTTCTCGCCGCTTTTTAATCAACTCGCGGTTGGTGGCTTCGCCCACTTCAAAATCGGCCATCATTTCGCGTAGCAATACCAGCAGTACGCTTTCATCGTAACCCAAAGGGCTGCGCCGGATCCAGCCCACAGTGGTATCTTCTTCATCCAGCCTGATTTGCTCAACATAGGCATATCCGTCTTCTTTATCACAAATCAGTTTGAGCCCCAGCCTTTGTAAAAACAGGGTCAGCTCCGACTGGTATTGCAGCAGCTGTTCCCAGGTATTTTTTTCCAGGTATTCCACCGGACCTTTCAATAATTTAATGAACACGGTGGTGTAGGGCAGGAGTTGCGATTGTTTATCTGGTGTCATAATGCTAATCGTTTTTACTTGCTAAAAAGTAGGTAAGGAACTTCAATAAAACTGGTTTGTTCGGTATTCAACGGGATCAATTCCGTCAGGGTATCGAGCGTTTGCACCCGATTGCTTTTTTCCTTTAGAAAACTGAAGTAGGTAATCACTTCAGCTACCCCTTTTTCCAGTCCCACGTTTTTGATCACCTCTCTCAGCGTGGCCGTTTCCCGGCTTTGTAATACTTCTTCTACATTTTCCCACAGTCTTTTTTTATCAATGGCACTGGTATGGAGCAAGCGGCTGAAGCGTTCCATGTCTTCAATTTTCTCCAGGGCATTGGTGGGCTGTTTTACAATGGCAATAGCTTGCTTTTGGTTGAAATTGAGCCGCCGCTCCATGTTCATGGTTATATCCATGGGCTCATGCATCTGTAAGCCGCAAGGCACCTGCTCTTCGTCAATAAACTGGAACACCAGTTCTTTAATATGGTTGATCTGTTGCCGGGTGCGGCGGTGGCGGGCCATTTCTTTTTCGGTAATAATACGACTGAGTTTTTCAGCCATTTTATCGTTGGCCTCGTATACACTGCGGCCGTTTTGCAGCAACAGGGATTTCATGTTTTGCAGAAAGCTTCTGTTGTCACTGTTGATGTCGCGGTCGTCTAGCGACTCCAGTAAATGATCGGTCATCTGGCGCCATTCTTCCTGGCCTTCGCGGGAAATAAGAAAGTCCCAGAATGCATAAAAGCTTTTGCCTTGGTCGCTATTGCGCAAGGCGTCATAGGCTTCAAATGCATAACCCACAATGGCGCCTTTATTCACTTCGGCTTTGGTATGCTGTTCTACAATATTGCGGTGAATTTGCTTGAAGTTGTCTTCCACCTCTCTGAAATCACTCAACAACTCATGGCATAAGCGGGTAAACCACTCCAAGCGCTCCTGAATCTGGGCATTGGTAAATACCTCTACCTGTCCGCCCATTTCCAGTTTTTTGATCTGCTTGTCAACTTCCGCTCGTTTGTTTTTGAGCTCTTCCAGGCGGCGTTTTCGGTCGTCTTGGGTGTGTTCCACCATTTCTTTCAGGGACTGAAATAAAAAGCGGAAACGGCTTTCCGTACCTACAAACTGCCTTTTCTCCAGGCTTTGCAGCCACTGAAACACTTTTTCGGTATGGGTGCTCAACTGGTATTGGGTGACCGAGTTGCTGTCGGGAAAATCCTGCAGCAGCCTTTTCTGTACCCAGTTCAATAAATACTTTCGGGCCCGGTTCTCATCGTTTTCGCCAAACTCAATATTGGCTTCTTCCCGTTCTTCCAGGCTGTCGGTATGGGTGTGCAGTTCTTCGGCCAGCTTTGAAATGAGGGCCGGTTCCGAAATCACATAAAGGTTATGGGTTTTGAAAACTTTGTATAAAAAGGGCAGAACCCAGCTGGCATTGCGCAGGCGGATGATTTGTACAGGAATGGCGGTGTCGAACAAATAGGTTATGTCTGGTTTAGTCATGTCGCTACTGCAAATGGGGAGCGAAAATATCACGACCCCACTGATATCAAAACAAGGAAGCGCTATAGATATCCACAAAAAACACCTGAGTAATTAAGAATTAAAAATAAGCTTAATGTAATGTGGTAAAATAATGGGGCAGGAACTTGTTTTTTTGTATTCTCCTACTTTTAAAAACCCATATGGACTTTTTAAATGGTTGATGAACCGGGCTATTCAGCAAGAAGTGTAAAAATCAGAGTGGGTGCAGTTGCTACATTTGTAGTCCGAATTTTTAAATAATCGTAATTATACCTGCTCAGGACGGGTGCCGGAAACATCCTGAGCCTAGTTCAACTTTTTAAAAAAGCCATATATATATGAAAGCAGCCAGCGTAAATGAAATTAAAGCGCAACTGAAAACGACTACACCGGCCCAGTTAATAGAGCTGTGCCTTCGGCTGGCACGCTTTAAAAAAGAAAATAAAGAGTTGCTGACGTATTTGTTGTTTGAAGCCGATGACGTGGAGGCTTATATCCATAGTGTAAAAAAAGAAATGGAAGAGGGCTTTGAAGCCATGAATACCGGCAATCTTTATTTTGTCAAAAAAAGCGTTCGGAAAATTTTAAGGACTACGAATAAATACATCAAGTATACCGGCTCCAAACTGGCCGAGGCAGAACTTCTGATTTACTTCTGTACGCTTTTGAAAAAGTATGTGCCGGTGCAAAAAAGCCCGGCTTTGAGTAATTTATATTATGGACAAATAAAAAAGATCGAGGCGGTGGTGGCCGGCCTGCACGAAGACCTGCAATATGATTACCTGGTGCAATTGGATAAGCTGCGGTAGGATATATGGGTTTTTGAAAAAGTTGAAACCGCTAGCTAAAGCCTATTGCCGCACATAGCCTTCTTCAGTGCCGATGGCAGACAGGAGCTGGTAATCGGTATGATCGGCCAGCCGGTGATCAGGCGCTGGCAGCGTTAAGGATTTTTTGGGCGGAACATTATTGAAATAAACCAGCTTTTTTTCCAGCAACGCATCCTGTTCGTCATAATACCGCACTTCTACGGCCGCGGTTTTAACGGTTTCGTTGCTATGGTTTTTTAATGTTATTTTCAGGCCCTTGACACCCATCATCCAGTTTTCGGTTGGCTGGCTGGTGGTTACGTCCACATAGGGCGTCAGGTTAACCGTGGTGACCTGGTTGGGTGCAGCGTTGTCCTCTCTTTGGGTGGCTTTTCTTTCTCCACTACCTGCATCAGGTGTGGTTTTGGCGGTTTCGTTGGAAGGGGTTTCTTCTGTTTTTTTGCTTTTAAACCTTTCAAAAAAGCCATCTATTTTTTCGCCTAAGGTTTTCTTTTTACCGGCCGGATCGGCGCTGGCTACGCCACCATTGATGGATGTAACTGCTGCCTGGTTAGAGTCTGCTGCAAGGGGTTGGGGCTGGTTGTTACCAGTACCAGCGGTTAAGGGTGCGGCGGGATTGGACGAATCTGAAGGCGTTGTGATTGGTGTGTCCTTTTTAGGGCTGGAAGCAGGTGTTTTAGCCAGGGACAGCACTGCCGGCGGACGGGCGCCGGACTGAGCGCCACCGCTGTCCTGTTTTTCGTCGTAGACGGCCTCTGTTTCAGAGGCTGGTGCTGTTATGGTTTCTTGCTCCAGGTTCTCTTTAGGCTTGATATCAGCTACATTCTTATCATTTTGAGTATCGTCTTTCAATAACAAATAGCCGGCAGCCACTACCACCGCCAATAAAGCCGCTACGACCCAGTTTTTTGCGGGGGAGTGTTTTTTCCTGGCGGTTTTTTGCTGGTATACCCAGGAGGTGTAGGTTTCTTCTATTTCGTCGAGCGACCGGGTGTAATGGGTTTGTAGTGCCTCGTCCTTATGCTCTGTTGGCTCGGGTGCTTTTTTCGTTTCCGGCGTCTTGGGTTCTGGGGTAAAAGATTGAGCCCTTTGTCGCAACGCCTCTGCCTTTTGTTCCAGCTTTTCGGCGGGGGTGGGTTCTGCCGGTGCGGTTGGCTGCGCCGCTGGTGGATGGGGCAGGCTTACAAAAATGCTTTTGGGTGGTTCGTTTTTTTGCGGTGCAGGTTGTTGTGCCTTCGGGGTGGCTTTATTTTCCTGCGGCTTATTTTCTTTGTTTTCCTGCGGTTTGGTTTCGGGGGCTTTTGCCGGGGGGTGCAGATTAGGGGCTACAGTGCCTGCTGCATCCTGGATATAGGGTTTTAAAGCTTCTATTTCGGTGGGGTACAGCCAGCTGTTGCTTTTACCCTCCACCCATACCAGGTCATGGGACTTAAGCCCCAGCTTCACCAATTCTTCCAGGGTATGCGGCCCTATTTGTCTGTTGTTGCGGAGGAGTAAATAAATTTTTTGCATAGCTGTTCCTTTTTAGTCTCCAGGGCATTGATTACAACATCTTGGAAAGTTAACGATTCTTTAAAACCCGTATTGCGCCTATGCTATTAAAGAAAACCTAATTATAGTAATGGTTGGCAGGCGATTGTGAAAAAACCATGTGCTCCAATAACAAAGTTACAGTTTTAGTATGAATGCGCTTTTTCCCGGAGCTGATTTTGAACGGTTTATTGCTCTTAACCCGAAAGAAAAACGCCAGGCAGGAAAGCGTCTTTTGTCGTCGCCGCAGTTGCTTTCTTTTTATAGGTAAGGCTATTCATTAAAAGAACCCGATACCGGCCCGGGTCCTTTTCAGGCTTTCATAGTAAATATTTGTCATTATTAGAATGTGATTAAATTTTTGATGGATCCTCTAAAATGGTCCGCTACACCGGCAAAAACCTGAAAATTGATGATGAGCTGCTGAGCTTACTATCAATATGGGTTTTTTAAAAAGTATGCGCGGTAGCAGGTCACCTTCAAACCAGCCCCTGCACATTGATATGGCTCAGGTAAGGCTCCAGTTCTGTGATGGAGTCAAAACTGTTAATCCACACCAATTCATTGGTTGCCGTATGGTAGTACAGCTCCACATAAAAATTGGGTAATTGATATAGCAGCAGCGTAAAGTCTTCTTTCAAACGCTCTGATACCGGAACTCCTTTCGTCAGCGTAAACTTGTATTGCTCATGCTGACTCATTGATTGAAAATGTATGAGTGTCATAGCAACCCCTTTGGTGCAAAGCGCAACAATGACAATGCCATTGAAGCATTTACCCATATGAGTTTTGAAAGATCGGGTAATGGTACGTCATTAAATGTGAAAATTACGGTTATCAGTACTGGAGCTGCACCCGTGAGGTTGGTAATTTATGGATACGGTGATAAGATTGAGCCATTTAGTAAGAATGATTAAAGCCATGCACTGAACCTTTGATCCCGATCGATTTAAAAGAAACTGCTGTATATTTATGCAAAAGGATGCAGGAATGGAAAGAAAATTTAAAACGGGAGACCAGGTACGACTCAGGTCAGGTGGTCCAGTAATGACAGTAGTAGAATACGAGGTGTGGAACGATATCCTGGGCGGCCTGATTGGTAAGGCCAAACCCTCGCAGGAAACAGGCATGGTTACCTGCCAGTGGTTTAAGGAAGATGAGCTGAAAAAAAGCAACTTTCACCAGGACACGCTGGTGCTGGTAGCGGAGTAAAGCAGGCTGACATCTTTAAGCTGACATCTTTAAAAGATCATAGTTCTCATGAACCATGTTAGCGGCAGAACCAGCCCATTGGCTGATTGCAGCTGCCATGTTAAGGCATTACAAGCTTCTTTGTAGGCCCAAATCCAGTTTCTGTATCGGTTTTAAGGTTCAGTTGAGTAACAAAGTGTTGATTTTTTTACTCTTAAGGTCATCCGTGGGAAACTGCGGCCTATAAGCATTTAAAACAGTTTCGCTCTAAAACGTTCACAGTAAGTCAGTTGAAAAAAGCACCGGATGAAGGGAAAAGAGTAGCCGGCAATGGTGCGATATATGTTTTAAACTATAAAACGAGTTATATGCTAGTGGAAGTAGATGTAAATAATGAAATGAGTAAAAGCAGCACACCTAAAGCAGAAATCAGCCCGGCAAAAGAAGATATCCGAAAGCCTGTGATCATTTGCGGATTATGCGGTGCTAAAGAACAATACATCAGTCAAAATAAAACCGAGTGCCCGAATTGCGATGAATACATTTATTAATTGTATAAAAAGGCCAAGTAAGGGCGCCATTTTTATATACCTGTAAAAAAAGTTTGTAACAGAACCGGTTTTCTAAACACCTGATCGACCTTTATCGATTTTGTTTACTGAAAGGTTTTTAAACGTAAATCAGGAAAGCTCGGCAACAGTATAAATAAGGGCAATGCCCTTTTCTGTAAAACTGGTTTATTGCAATTTCTTTTTTCATTTGCCAACAGGTTACAGAACCTGCGGGTGGTTTAAGTGAAGGCCGGCAGGGTGACGTTTAATAGTTGACCCGATGTGCAGGAGTTGATTATAATTAAATGCGTTGGAATTTTTTGCTTCTATTTTAGAAAATAGATCGGTGGAAGTAAGGTGATATTTATATTTTTGGCCATCTAAAAAAGAAGCAATTGGAAGTTATTCAAACGATTATTGATTTTATCCTGCACATTGATCAGCAC
>JAEWAC010000308.1 GCA_023391895.1 Bacteroidota bacterium | reverse complement strand
TTAAACCAGTATTCAATATTTACGATAACATCAATGGTCAGTCCACGAGCCAGATATTATCCTTTATTGAGGTAGGTGCAGTCGATTCCAGGCTAAGAGCTTTGATTGAAATCGGCGTTCCCAGGGAAACCGGTATTACCCTCCTTCAAACTGTTACCCATATTAATTTCTTGGACGTCGATGGAAAGGTAAGTGAGCGCTTGTTACAAGCGTTTATGGATGCCGCACGAGCTACTCCAGCATTAAGCGAATGGCATAAGTTGTTAATTCATGAAATTTGATCAACTACCGCTGAAAGAAAAGCCACCATCCTTTTTCATCTAAGAAAAAAAAGTCCGTTTAAAACAGGCTACTAATTACGATACGAACAGATTACCATAGAATTTAAAGCGACTTCAATTTTTTTTATAGAAATCCGCCAAATCAGCCTTTATCAAATTCTCGACCTCAACCATCTAGGTAAAACTGTGTCCACCATTGATTGCAAGACCTTGTAGAAAAAAAGTTGATCCAATAAGAAGGAAAAGCTGGAAGGGGCATTAAATACACTTTAAAGAAATAATTGGCCGGCTAAAGGTTAGAATAGCCGGTAATTTCACCACCCATAGTAAGTAGTCCGCTTAGGAATCGCCAATGTTTCTTTGTCAATTTCATTTAAAAACTCATCGTCGGCCGCTACAAATGGATCATACCAATCAGCCTTTTTCTTTGCCCAATCCAGCCAATCTTTTAACTCTGAAGAAATACCACTATTGTTTAATGCTTTTTCTTCTACAGCATTAATGTAATTACGGAGGTTATTGGCTTTGTGCCACCGTTTGGCTTTTGAAAGCATTTCTTTGAAATTTCTCAAATCCTCTTCCTGTCTTTTTTCAAACTCTTTTTGAAGCCTTTCTCTTTCTTTTCGTTCTTCTTCCTCCTTTCTCTGCTTTTGACGCAATTCTTTCCATTCTTGCCCAGACAGTTCCAATTGCGCAATTAGTTTAGATAGCTGCTGCTCTAAAGGAAGTTTACCATCCTTCCATTCCCTGTGAGGATACCCATAGATTTGAAAAGACAAAATCCCCGTTGGCAAATAAATGATTCTATCCCAATTACCTTCCTTCTTGATTTCTTTTTTATTCTTCTCCCGCAGAAATATTTTAAAGTCATGTTCCTCAACAACAGCATAAGTAGCGCCATTTCTAATCAGTATATCATGGCCTCTCGCCTTTAATGCCTTTATAAGTGTATCCATAATCCGAAGTGCACTGGAGACATTGTCTTTACCTGCTCTTATGTCTAGTTCATCTCTTTAACTGCTTACCGAGCCTATATAGGAATGAACATCGGGTTTCTGGCCTGTAAGGCTACACTTAGTCGCTATAACCAATTTATCAGGATTGATTAACTTTTCAGGCACTGACAATTTTAAAGACTTGTCGTTTTCGATTTGATGTTTTATAACAGACAAAGGTGATTCTCCTCTAACGGGAAATGGAGTGCTTTCATCCCTAAGTGATAATTAGCTGAGGTAACTAAGAAGATTGATACCAGAGAAGAGAAGTACTATGTGCTCGAGGAAATGAGGAAGGAAATTTTTGATAAATTTTATAACAAGTATTCCAAAGAAAGGGATGAAATCAATGAAGTAATTCAAAAACAGGTGGCTCAGATTTCGAACCTGAAAAAGAGTATAGAAGAAGGGATTGCCTTTTCTTCAAAACTTGCTACTATATGGACTTCCAGCCCCGTGAGCACAAAAGAAAAGCTGCAAAAGCTCATCTTTCCCGAAGGAATCATCTATTCCAAGAAAAATGAGGTATTTCGAACCGAGAATGTAAATTCTTTTTTTGCTCTAATTGCAGATGCAGCAAACGGTTCAGGGGAAAATAAAAAGGGGACAAACAAAGTTTTGCATTGTTTGTCCCCATCAGCGGAGAAAGAGGGATTCGAACACTTGGTAAAGTGGCCTAGACTGGACTCAAATTATAAAATCATTAGAGCGGCAAATTTTGAGTCTGCTGTATTCATCGATAGGAACCGGTTTGGATTCGAACCAATGACCTACTGCTTAGAAGGCAGTTGCTCCATTGGCTATAAAACTTATCAAGAAAGGCTTGGCTAATTCTAACTTGTTATTGCAAGCAAGCCACATGTTAGGTTAAAAAGTTTTTGTTTGCAATAATGATGAAAATGATACTTCAATCGGAAATACTAAGGCATTCTTTCCATTCTTCCCTTGCCCGTTTCTTTTTCACATTTCTGAAATACATAAAAATCCCCTCTGGATGAGAGGGGATAATTACTTAAGGCGTTAGGATGACTAATGGTATTTCTTTAGGGTAATGGACGCCTTAGTCTTTCAAGGATTGGATCGTTTTCAAATGGATTTCGGACTTAAAACGGACATTCAAAGGATACGTAGGTTTTGGTTTTCAATTTTGGATATTGGTTTTGGTTTAGTTTTCTTTAGGTATTGGATCGTTTTCTGACACAAAATTAGCCAACTGTGAAGGGGCTTTAGAAACACTTCGGTAAATGAGCTGTTTTTTCCGCTCGTAACACCATTTAAGCAGGTGAAACAATGCTGTAATAATTTGACTTATAAATGATTAGCAATTTTGCCACGTAGAACAACGATTGTCCACCAGTGTTATTGCAGAAAATACGATCCAACTCTGATTAAGTTTATAGCTGAAAGAATGAATGGTTCATTGATAAAGGGCATTCAAGCAGAACAGAATTACCTGTCCACTTTTCTAGGAAAAGAACGAATAGCAGTTAATCATCCTATTTATGAAAGCAGTAACTAAGTTCGTTTCCCTTGTTGCCCAAGTTGCAATAGCAATTTCCTAACCCAGTTCTGACATAAAGGATAGGAACTTAATAATTTATGGTAACCAGCGTCTTAACTTATATACAACGCTTAACTTGCATAGGAGGAAAGGCTCGTAAATTAGCGAATTAGCCGAAATAGTTGACTTCTCTCAATAATGAAATTATTAGATGTTGTAGCCGCACCCGTCCGGTATCCGTTCCGTGAAGTATACAGTTGGCTAAAAAAACATATAAGTAAATTATGGCTTTTTGTAGGCATTGATTAATTTGTTCTAGTTTTAATTGCAACTTAAGGTCTTTTTAAAATACCAACGATCTTAGTTACCATTGATGTTGGTAATAAGCTCCTGCTCTATTGACGACACTACGTTTCCAATGTCGTAAATCAATGTAGAATGTTAATGCCAGCACCTAAATATGTTTGGCGCAACCTGATTCCACAAAAGGTATTAGCAATCAATGAGAATCATTTAAAAATTTAAATTTTTAAAAATGGAACCAATCACTACTACCTCAGCAGGTAAACTCGACCAACAATTAATAACTAATTTCAGAGAAAAGCTTACCGGAGACTTGCTTCTGCCCAGTGACCATGGGTATGATGAGGCGCGGAAAATATGGAACGGCATGATTGACAGGCAACCGGCATTGATTGTGCGTTGCAAGAATGCTAAAGATGTCATTGATGCTGTGAATCTAGCCCGGGAGCATAACCTGTTGCTCTCGATAAAAGGAGGAGGTCATAACATTTCAGGCAATGCAGTTTGTGATGGCGGTATTATGGTTGATTTATCATTTATGAAGTCCGTAAAGATCGACCCTGAACAACAGATTGCTTATGTAGAAACAGGAGCCACTTGGGGTGACTTCGATGCGGTATCACAAAGCCATGGCTTGGCTACCACCGGAGGAGTTGTTTCTACTACTGGGGTGGCTGGCCTAACCTTAGGAGGCGGTGTAGGATGGCTGGTTCGCAAGCATGGTTTAAGCTGTGATAATCTTATAGAGGCAGACATTGTAACGTCGGATGGAACCCTTTTGAAAACCAATGCCAACGAGCATCAGGAATTGTTCTGGGGCATTCGTGGCGGGGGTGGAAATTTCGGTATTGTAACTTCCATGAAGTTCCGGTTACACAAGGTAAATACCGTGTTGGGAGGTATGATCATTCATCCTATGGACAAAGCTAAAGAAGCCCTTCAGTTTTTCCGTGAGTTTGTAAAAACAGCTCCGGAAGAATTGACCCTCTATATGGGTTTGCTGACCTCTCCTGACGGCATACCAGTCGTGGCTTTTATTGGATGCTATACCGGAGACTTAGAGCAAGGAGAAGCGGTGCTAAAACCACTCCGTGAATTTGGTTCCCCCGTAGCAGATTTGTTTGGCCCTATAGCGTATACCCAGATGCAAACTCTTCTAAACGCAGCTGCCCCTCACGGCAACCGCTATTATTGGAAATCCAACTTCCTGGAAGCGCTCTCTGACGAGGCAATAGATGTTATTGTTTCTTATGCAGCTTCTGTGCCTTCTCCATTCTCTGCAATACTACTGGAGTACTATGGTGGCGCATCAAACCAAGAACCTGAAGGCGGGGCAGCCTACCCGCATCGCTTATCCCTATTCGATCTTGTCATTATGTCTAATTGGACCGACAAACAAGAAGATGAAAAAAATATAAGCTGGGCTCGAAACTTTTGGGAGGCCATACAACCTTATTCAAGCAATAGGGTATATGTAAATGTATTAGGCGTTGAAGGGGAAGAACGGGTAAAAGAAGCGTATGGCAAGAATTATACACGATTAGTGGCCTTGAAAAGTAAATATGACCCAAACAACCTATTTCGCCTTAATCAGAATATTAAACCAATGAAGGCCTGAAGTTCACCACTACACAACCATATCAAACGGAAAGAGTTGTTGACAAGTTTGTGGTAATTAGAATATTCATGTTGCTGGGATTGGCTTCCACTTCCTGAGGTTTTTAACTGAAAGCATGCTTGATGAAATTCGGCTCAAAGCAGTCTTGTACGTCATATTAAGTTGTATCACTCAAATGGCCAAACCATGACAAAGAAAATTTTCTCACTCACAGACTTGCAAGCAGCATTAAATGATACGGCACCAGTTATCCTTGAATTGCAGACTTCTGTTCTGTGTCCGTTTTCTATTGTATTGCCGGCAGGTTTTGCCATAAAAGGCACGGACAAAGAAAAGTGCATCCTGAGTTTCAGCAATAGCGACGGTATTGGATTAACAGCAAATAATGCAGTGACTGATCTTATTATTCAAGCCAATCCTAACCAAAGAGCTATTTATACGTTGAGCAACCATCCGGACTTGGGAACGCTGACACTGAAAAATCTAACCGTTACAGGACAGGTTCAGATCTTAACCAGGGCAGGAACCAATAAAACCACCCTGATAGCTGATGCTATTGACGTTGTGGCTTGTGATGCCCGCCGGTATTCAGAGCAGCCGCAGAAATACGGTGTTAATGTTTATCAGGGAGCATTCACCGTTTACAATTATAACAGCGATGTAAAAAGCACCATCCATGCTACGCTAACCAATATCAGTTTAGGAAGAAAAGGTGCGCCGGTAATCGGATGCGGTTTGTTTATTTGCGGATTTGGGGACGATGGCGGCTGGGTAATAGCCGATGACATTACGACCGGAGATATTTATTCAAACGGAATGCTGCCCTACGGGCAACCAGATATGATTACGGCGGGTGTCTTTATTGTCAATGGCACCCGTGTAAAAAATATAACACACAAAGGTGTCGTTACTACCTATGGCGTAAATGATATGGTGCTGGATACATGGGGACAGGTTGAAAAGTGGACGGCGGAGCAGCCTATTACCTCCTATGGACCAAGCGGTATTGGTTTTGTAAATTTTGGCGTGGTGGAAGAATTTGAAGCGAAAGATAAAATTGAAACCTTTGGCTTAGGGGCAAGAGGGTTTAATCAATACGATGGAACCGTGCAGAAAGCAACGTTTCATTCCATTGTTACGCAAGGCCATGGTTCTATCGGTATTCAGGTAAGTAAGCCGGTAGGTAGCATTACCGTTAAAAATGGCGTGGCAACCCATGGATCAGAAGGGCAAACGCTGGTAAAAGGTGTGATTATGACGCTTCCGGCGGATGGTATCAGTGTGAAGCCGGGTGGGGAAATTAATAGGCTTAAGGTTTCTGGCGGCATCATTACTTACGGAGACAATGTTCATTGCTATCGAGTTGAAGGCGGCATCGTACATGAGTTAGTAGTTGAGGGAGATGTCGCAGCCAATGGCAATCATTCTTATGCAATATCAGTTACTGAAAATGGGGAAACGCCTTTAACGAATGTTTCAGCTATTTCAAGAAAAGGAATTGCTGTTCAAATTGAAAAGGGTAAAGTTACCAACCGTACAGGATTACGTGCCAACGGAGCCATGGGCAATGTAATTGAAAATAACGAATAAGGCATTCTAGCGTGTTTGAAAACCAGAAACACGAACGCACGACCGTGCATTGCTGCAAGTTTGGCGTGACATATTTTTATGAAGCTGATGAATAACACGGCATTTGATTATATTTATTCATCTGTATTGCTGCCAGGTCTCCGCCAGACAACAATGCATTAACGTTGACGGACCTTGTAGAAGTATTATACTGTAAAATGATAAAAAAGTATGAATACGGATTTCAAAACTGCTGAGGAATATATCAAATCGTTTCCAAAGGACATTCAGACCTTGTTGAAGCAGATCAGAGAAACAATCAAATCCAATGCACCAGATGTCGCGGAAACGATTGCATATGGAATGCCTGCCTACAAGATAAATGGAAAACCATTGGTATATTTCGCAGCCTTTAAAAAACACATTGGTTTTTACGCTACACCTACCGGGCATGCAGCTTTTGCAGAAGAGCTTTCCACTTACAAACAAGGAAAAGGATCTGTCCAATTTCCGTTGGACAAACCTATACCATTTGATTTGATAAAGAGAATTGTATTATTTAGAGTTGAAGAGAATGCGGCAAAAACAAAACAAAATGCGGATTGCTGCGACAAAGACAACGATCTGTCCACACAGCTTTGAGAAAGCAGGGCCGGGAAAATAACTTCAATAAAGTATCTTTATTGAACAACAGCAAGCGGGTTGTGCAATTGCACTTCAGGCTCCGCCGTTATAAGGCCCATTCCATTAACTGTCATTGTAACAAACAATCTATCAGACTTTAAAAGACATTCAGACAAAATAAAACGACAATGAAAACAAACGAAAGTGAGAACAAGTCGATGGAATATACCGACGACCTGAGTTCACAGCAGTTCTATCACGGTACGAAGGCCCATCTGAAGACCGGAGACCTGATAGAACCCGGCTTTAATTCAAACTATGGTAAGCGGAAGAAGGCGTCTTATGTCTATCTAACCGCTATCCTGGATGCGGCTATATGGGGAGCTGAACTGGCCTTGGGCGAAGGACGGGGCAGGATTTATATAGTTGAACCGACCGGCCCGATTGAAGATGACCCCAACTTGACGGACAAGAAGTTCCCTGGTAATCCAACCAAGTCATACCGTTCCCGCAGCCCGCTTCGAGTCGCTGGTGAGGTCACCCATTGGCAGGGACATGCCCCGGAACAGCTCCAGGCCATGAGGGAGCACCTGGAACGACTGAAGCAATTGGGTATTGAGGCCATCGAGGACTAAGTAAAGCTGTGAATGGAAATTTGACATTTCATGTACCAAGAGTAAAGAACCGCTAATATTGGTTTGGCGATATGGCAACTGGCATATTTCTATCAAACATTTGTACCTATTTCCACTTTAGCAATTCTAATGAACTTTATTGCTAATAATCCCATATATCGCCAAACCAGGAACCCTCAAGCAGCGCAAAAAAGGGTACTTTTCAAAGTAACTAATTACGATGCTAATTATTAGTTTTTTGGATGAAGTATTTTCACGCATCTATCATACTCATTTAGCACAGCCTGACACTGATAGAAATTCCAAAAGCATCAAACATGAAATCACTGATCAACCTTGTACTCCCGGCTATTCTTTTGATGCCCTTGTTGCCTCAATCTCAAAAAAGGAGTGCTGCTACTCCCCCAACAGTTCACCAATCTGATGATTTAATTATTACCCGGTTAACCAATAATGTTTATGTGCATACCTCATTTTTTAACTCAGAAACATTTGGAAAAGTTCCTTGCAATGGAATGATCGTCACCAACCAGAACGAAGCCATTATTTTCGACACACCAACTGATGATAAAAGCTCCGCTGAATTGATCCACTGGATAAAGAATAGATTGAACGATAACATCAAGGCGGTTATTTCCACTCATTTTCACCAAGACTGCGTGGGCGGACTTAAGGAATTTGATAAGCATAAAATACCTTCTTACGCCAGCCATAAAACCATCGAACTGGCAAAAGCACGCCATTTCAATATTCCTGCCCATGGATTTGAAGATGCTTTGGTTTTAAAGGTTGGAAGCAAAAAGGTGTATGCAACGTATTTTGGCGAAGGGCATACTAAAGATAATATTGTTGGCTATTTTCCAGGCGAAAAGGTCCTGTTTGGCGGTTGTTTGATTAAAGCATTGGAGGCCGGCAAAGGGAACCTGGAAGATGCAAATGTTCAAGAGTGGTCTAAAACAGTGGAAAAGGTGAAAAACAAATATCCAAATGTAAAAATAGTTATTCCAGGGCATGGCGAAGTTAGCAACAAAGCTTTACTGGACTATACCATCAAACTATTCAAAGCTGAGTAAAAGTTCTTCGCCCACTTGCTGTAAACTAAAGCAGTACTCGACCGTACCGAACCATACTGATAGCAGAACAAAAACTTCAGGTTCCAAAACCATCCTTTGACTCCATCATCAATAATTACCCTGCATTTCTGCAACGCATGCCGCAATATTTAATTGCCTCCTTTCTTGGATTTACACCTGAATATTTAAGTGAGATCCGGAAAAAGAGAATTTCTTAAACTGCCTTAACTTTTTTCTGATGAGCATAACTGATTTTTGCACCAACATAAAAGACACTTATGAAACAAAGAATGGACATTCAGGAAGTTGCGCCTAAAGCTTATGAATTACTCATTGGATTAGAAAATTACCTGCATAACGCTGGTCTTAAAAAAAGCATCTTGAACTCATCAAGATCAGGACGTCCCAAATTAACGGATGTGCCTTTTGCATAGATATGCATACCAGGGATGCGCTTAAGCAAGGGGAAACCACTCAGCGCATTTTCCTGCTGAACGCCTGGAAAGAAACCCATTTGTTTACACCTGAAGAAAAAGCGATTTTAGCCATGACAGAAGAAATCACCCTGATCAACCAAATGGAGCTATCGGACAAAACGTATGAAGAGGCTAAATTGTATTTTACAGAAAGTTATATTTCTCAAATTATTTTAGCCATTTGTACTATCAATACCTGGAACAGGAACACTATTAGCACAAAAAAGGATGTGTAAAAAACCATTGCCAGCATACGAAAGCAAACATTACTGGCTTTCTTTGCCTGAATGGGCAGCCTTGCAGGACCTTATCTGGCTCAAAGAAACGCAGCAATTGACAGCGTAAATGCTCCCAAATTGTAGTGTAAGTAGCGTATACCGGCAGCCATCCTGGATTGATGGATGCCTATACCCATAACAACCTGCAGTTTACACCCAAAGAATGACGGGAAAAGACGTTAGTGTAATTTCTGCATATGGCACCAACGATTTGCAGGCGCTGTATTATCATACCAACCAGCACCTCACCACCCGCTCCATACCGGACTGTCCTCCCAAAGCCGTACCCACAAAAATGCCCAAATGGATGGTAAACTAATCGGGAAAGATTATCATCGTCTTGGTTTTGACAAGGGCTTTAAAAATGTAGGAACAATGGCTCCTTTGATGGGTGGGCATCCGGTTGAGTGCCCGGAACGCTACACACTGTTCTCCCCTCTTACGCATATCCATCCCAACTGCCCACCTACACTTCTAATCCACGGCGCACACGATATTATGGCACCGGTAGCTACGCTTTATATGCCCGTCTGGCAGAAGAAAAAACTCCTACAGTCCTGCATATTTTACCACAGACAGATGATGGTTTTGACCTGGTGGTACGGAAACTTGCACCGGCTGCACATAATGCCATTTACGATGTGGAACGCTTTCTGGCCATAATAGCTGCAGTCAAAGAAATCACAAAAAATGAACAGGCAGCAACAACCCATTTGCAACAGGTAAGGCCATGAATCTTTTAATATGGCCCGTGCTGCTTTGACCTGAAAGGAAAATCATATAAAAAGTGAAAGTAAAAAATGATTGAGCGCTTATAATCTGCCTGACACCTGATGTACTTGAGAAGAAAATGAATCAATTTAAAACAGTCATAAAATAAGACCAATGGCTATTATTGTTTTAAAGCGTTTCTTCTTCAAAACTGTCCTTATATAAGGTCAGTCTGGAGAATTCTGATCCGTTAAAGATCTTGGCCAGATTCATATTCTTTGACTGACTGTAGGCGGTTAACTGGCTTTGTGGTACAATTCGCCAGAAATTTTTTGCCTTTAGGTAGTTATAGTCGTTATCCACTACAAACAAACCATAAATAGTATCTCTTTTTTTAAAATTGATTTTAACATACTGCTGTCCAGCAATGTTTTTTTTCAGGAATTTTTCAATTTCTTCTATTTGCATGGTAGTTATGATAAGAGTTGATATTGCTGGTATCAGCAATTGTTTTTTGATTATAAAAACGGTGCAGCTAACCTTTATTAAAGAGAATCTATTTTATTGCTGTTTATCTTGTCTTATCTACTGAATAGGAACAGAAACTGCTTGTATAAAAGCTTAATGGTATATTTCAAAGGTACTCTTTAACTTGTATATGCAAATGTTATTTTAACTTGAATAAGAAACGTGCTGGTAATGAAAAAGAAGATGAGCTACCTTTCTGATAATAGTAACATATTAAACCATCCTTCTTTTGCAAACATTACGTATATTGCACTATCAATTTGAGCCTCGCATCAGTAATTGTTAATTATTCTGCTTTTTGCATCTTAGTTTCTTACTTCTTGCCTTCCTCAGATCATTTAAATCATTTATCAATTATCAAGCATGAACATTTATGTATCAAACTTAAGCTTTAATGTACAGGATGAAGACTTAAGAGACTTTTTTACTCCGTATGGAGAAGTTACATCAGCCAAGATTATTACAGACCGGGAAACTGGAAGGTCCAGGGGTTTTGGATTTGTAGAAATGTCTGACAACGCTGCTGCATTGAAAGCCATCGCAGAACTGGACAACGGTACTATTGAAGGCAGAAACATCAAAGTAATGGAAGCAAAACCTAAAGAAGAAAGGCCGGCCCGTAACAATAGCCCCTTCCGTAGTGACAACGGTCGTGGCAATAATAAGAGCAGGTGGTAATATAAACTCGCTTTTAGAACCTCTGGTTTCCGGAGGTTTTTTATTTTTTTAGTTGCCAACAAGTATGAATACGGTGGCATGCATAAACAGTTCTGTTTTATTCACTAGAAATATAACAGGACAATTTTTCATTTAAAGCAAATTATGGCAAAATCAAAAGAAACTTTCAATAAGAGAGAAAAAGAAAAGAAGCGGCTTAAACAGAAACAGGAAAAAAGAGAAAAGATGCAGGAAAGAAAAGCCAATGCATCCAAGGGAAAGTCGCTCGATGATATGATAGCATATATTGATGAGGATGGCAACATATCTTCTACGCCCCCAGACCCCAGGAAAAGAAGAACATTCGATGCTGACAATATACAGATTAGTGTGCCCAGATATGAAGCAGATACCGAAGAAGTAACACGTCAGGGAATTGTTAGCTATTTTAACGACCAGAAGGGGTTTGGTTTTATCCATGATGCAAAATCAGGTGAACGTGTATTTGTACACGTTAAGCAATTGGCAGAGCCGGTAGCTGAAAATGATAAGGTGATTTTTGAAGTGGAGTCAGGAGATAGAGGTCAAACTGCGGTCAATGTGAGAAAGCTTGCCGCTTGATTACATTTATGTTCCCATTCTATACTTTCTCTGATTGAAAAACACTTGCTGAACAACATTTTTGACAGTACATGCTGCTCAATCAGTTATCTGCATGCAACCCTCTCCTATCCATTTAAAAACAGCATAGCACCCTATGGCAAAAGTAAGCTTCAACAACTCCAATAATCTATTCTTTCAGTCGCTAAAGAAGTCAACTGATGCATACTTCAAGGAGAACGGAATAAAAAAGACAGGAAACTGGGAATTATATGCTAAGACGATCATTTTGATTCCTGCTGCAATTGCCATCTATGTTTCACTGCTGGTGTTTCAGCTTCCTGTTATAATTAGCCTTTTATTATGTGCTTTGCTAGGGATTACGCTCGCCAGTATTGGTTTCAATGTTATGCATGATGCCTGTCATGGAAGTTATTCCAGTAAAAAATGGGTTAATAAGCTTCTGGGACTTTCCTTAAATGCCCTTGGTGGTAATGCATTCATCTGGAAGCAAAAGCATAACGTGCTACACCATACCTATACAAATATAGAAGGTGCAGATGACGATATTGCACAAAGCAAGTTGCTTCGCCAGAGTCCTACTCAAGCATGGATGCCTATACATCAATATCAGCACATTTACCTTTCTTTTGCCTATGCACTCACCTTGTTTATGTGGGTAAGTGTGAAAGACTTCCAAAGGTATTTTACAAAAAAAATACACAACACGCCTCTGCAGCCAATGGATAAAAAAGAGCATCTTACCTTTTGGGCCAGCAAGGTGCTTTACATAGTTTTTTATGTGTTGATCCCGGTCCTTTGCGTTGGCCCCCTAGCCTGGCTGATAGGATATGTAACAATGGGTGTCGTTACGGGTATCGTGCTTGCCTATGTGTTTCAGTTGGCGCATGCGGTAGAGGGTCCAGAGTTTGACGCTGTGGGTATTGATGATAAAATGATTGAGACGGAATGGGCTGTTCATCAGATAAAAACCACGGCCAATTTTGCACCCAATAACAAGATTATTTCCTGGCTAGTCGGTGGGCTGAACTTCCAAATAGAACACCATTTGTTCCCCCGGGTCAGCCATGTGCATTATCCCATGCTTAGTAAAATAGTGCAGGATCATTGCAGGCAATTTAATCTGCCATACCATTGCTTTCCTAGCGTTAGATTGGCTGTTGTATCGCATGTGCATACAATGAAGAAGTTAGGTATGAAATCATTTGGCATC
Organism: Bacteroidota bacterium; assembly: GCA_023391895.1. Taxonomy (GTDB): domain Bacteria; phylum Bacteroidota; class Bacteroidia; order Chitinophagales; family Chitinophagaceae; genus Flavisolibacter. The sequence goes on along the minus strand of JAEWAC010000308.1, from coordinate 5,315 downwards.
AATCAAGGTTTAAAATAGCGGCTGTTATTATCTATCAAGTTTTTGGTTGAGTATTCAATCACAGGCGGGTAAAAACCATGGTTTTTTTACTAAATAACATAACAGGTGAAGTTTTAGTCTCACCTGTTATTCCTTTTTTATAAATATACTTTTCATTTCATACAGTCCATTTCCAATCCTTTCTTACTGCATTTCCGTACTAACCTCTCTTCTTCAAAAACCACCTGAAAACTCATGAGCTTTTTAATGAGCCGGATTGGACAATCCTGCATCTCTGGGTGTAATACTATGGTTTTCCGTAAAAACAGGGCATTTCAAAAGTTTATCATGCCGTACCGGAAATGGCGATGAACTCAAGCACAACCTGTTAGTCATTGGTCTTAATCATTAATCCTTTCAAAAGCTATAACAGACGGTTAGCGTCTGAAAAATCAGCTGCCACCACCTCAGGAGGACATAGTTTTAGTGGCCCCATCTGTACACTAAAACTCTTTATTATGGCAGAAGAAATGAACAGCCTGATAGAATTGCTCCGGCACGATGTGCAACTATTGTATTCCGCTGAGGAGCAAATCATTGAAGCCCTGCCGGTAATGATCTCCAAAGCCCACAACCCTGCGCTCAAGCAGGCATTGGAGCAGCACCTGAGGGTAACGGAAGGTCAGCGGGAACGGTTAAACAAAGTCCGCCAGCTGTTGGGTGTTGATGAAGATTCAGCAACCCGGCATACCGGCCTGCTGGCCCGCCTGATGGGTGGTGGCGCCAAGTGCAAGGGCATGGAAGGCCTGATTGATGAAGGCCAGAAGGTAATGGCGGAAAACCTGAGCCCAAAGGTGATGGATGCAGCCATCATCGGCGCCAGTCAGAAAATTGAACACTTTGAAATTTCCAGCTATGGTACGGCCCGCACTTACGCCCAGCAACTGGGCCTGACAGATGCGGCGCAACTGCTGCAGCAAACCCTGGATGAAGAGTACCAGGCAGACCAGATATTATCTGGCCTGGCGGTGGGTGAAGTTAACCTGAAAGCAGAAACCGGCTCTACCATCAATCGCTTGTAAGCATACCACCAGCTCATCATGGCCTGTAATGGAGTCTCAAAAAACCATTTTGTATTCGCAAAATGGATTTTTTATAGCCAGCCCCGCTGCAGCCAATATCGTACTTTTAAGGAACAGGCTGTATGGCCACTGCGTAACAGGTTGTACAAAAATGGATACAGAAAGGTTCGCCAGTTGGTAAAGTCATAAAGAGAAAACCCGTATCCTGATGCCGGAAAAAAGGTGTAGCATTAAAAGAGCGAACAATTCCGGGTTCAGAACGGGATCGTTATTTTCCAGACCCAAAGTTTATTTTTCGGCGGGAGATGGAAAAATCATACTGGCTGCCGATATGTTTGAATTTCCCATATATGAATATTCTACAACTTTAAAACCCCATATCATGAAATGGCAGAACCCTATTGTAGAAGATTATAAGCTCTTTCTGGTTTTCAGCAACATGGGGCACAAAATGTTGCAGCAGCTCAAAATGGCCATGAGCACTCCCCTCTATAGCCCCTATTTCAAAGACGTAGTTCTTACCGATCAGAACGAACTTTTTTTTACCTACCTGGATCACTCGTTCAGAACAGGACTGGAGGTATTCTTTAACCACAGCCGCATGCCGCGGTCGGCTTTGGTGGCCACTTACCGCCTGCAGAAGAATACCCAGGAAGAAGAAGAAATTATCAGCTATGCCTATGATCTGAATTACAACATCAACAGCATTTATACACCTGAAAATTTTGCCGAGTATTACTTAATAGAGTTTCACCAAAACCTGAAAAAATGCTTTTCCGATAATCACCATCCTTTTCGCATCAAAATCAACGGCAAATAAAAACACTTCATCGTTATTGCTTACTTGCCGCAAGTCTACAGGTGCTTACGATGAAAATAAAACCAGGCTGTTCTTTTCCTGTTACCTTCATTTGATTATCACACCATCTTCTTTAAAACCCCTTATAGATAACTACTCCCCCCAAACAGCTTTTTTGATAACGTTCTCGGGAAAAGAAAAACAGTAAGCCCTATCGCTTCCAGGCTGCTATCAGGCCGTAGTCCATGCTGGTAGGCCAATTTTCCGCAGAAGGTACGAGGCCTGCTTCTTCCAGCCAGCTTCTGTATTCTTTGCGACTGTACGCCCGGCCTTTGGTGCCTAAAAAAAGCATAGCCGAATAATCGGTTACCGCCAGCGGTCCATCCAGCGTATCGTTCAAAAACGCATCGTGCACCCACAAAGAACCGCCTTTCTTTAGTGCACCGGCAAACTTCTGCGCCAGCACATGGCAGGTGTCTGTCGGCCAGTCATGAAAAAGCGAGGCGGCCAGCAAAATATCCGCCTGGGGCAGGTCATCCGTGAGCATATCACCCGGCCAAAAAGTGACTCTTTCTTTGAGGCCCGCTGCACCAGCCCGGCCGCTTTTACAAAAATCCTCCAACAGTTCTGCGGCCACTTTCAATACTTCAGGACGATCAAAAACTATAGCCCGTGCACCGGGGTTGATCAGCAGCCACTCGTACGAATAATAACCGGTTCCGCCGGCTACATCCAACAGGCAGCCGTTGCTTTGGGGCAGCTTTTGGGCCACCAGAGGCGAAAGGGAGCGGGCCCTTCCAGCCAGCGCCAGGGTAAAAAACCGGGCCGCTTCGGGCTCATCCATAGGCGAAGGGGCGTGTTCATCTTTTACATAAGACAAGCCCTGGGAGACATCCGGAGGACCATCATTTTTTAACCATTCCACCAGGTGCAGCACACCGGGATCTTCTTTTTCCAGTCCGGCATAACCGATAAGATTGGCTGGCTGGGCCGTGGTTAAAAAAGTACCCAGCTCTGTCAGCTGCAACTGTTCTTCCTTCTTCCATGAAAGCAAGCCCATGGCACAAAGCGCAGGGAACAATACCATGGCGGGCCGTTCTTTTAACTGCAATACCTGGCGAAGTTGCGCCAAAGACATAGGACCACGAGCTAAATGCTCAAAAACAGACAGGTGATGAATGGCGGCCACCAACAGCTGCGAACCGGCTTTGGCTCTTAAATGCCGTGTAATGGGTGCAAGATCTAATACAGGATGATCCATAAATTGTGCGGCTGCTTTTAAGTTGAAACAAGGCTTGAAAATAATTGAAAAAGATCACCGGACTTGCATGGCTTTTTTGTTTTATCATTAATGAAGTAAAAACAACACTTTCCCCTGCCGGCAATCCTTTCAAAAACCCATATAAGTATGGTCAGCACCATTACATACCCTACAGCAGATGAAGCCAAAGAAAGACCAGCCCAGGAGCATGCGTACAGTGTGAAGGATAACAGCAAAATTTTTCTGCAGATCGGTCATTGCTTTACAAGGGCAAAAGGTTACTGGCAATAAAAGATGCCTTATGGCTTTTTGAAAACATTCCTCACACCCTGGTGCAGCAACTAATTTTTGGGCGGGTTGATCATGATGTGTGCTCCATGCGTACCCGGGTCCATGATCCAGGGCATGGCCGGTCCGGCGGGCTTCAGGGGTAAGCCGGTGCTTTCTGCCGTGGCATAAGGAATATAAATTACATACCTCAGGTAGCCGTCTTTTACATCTCCATTGGATCGATTGTAGTTTTCGTCTTTAGCCGAAAAAACATACAAGGTAGTAGGTTGCTTCGGCATGGCCAGCTTACCGGCTTTTACCTCCTGCTCCCGGATGTCAAATATTTCCTTGCTGTTCTTGCCCTCTTTTCTTAAGTCACGCCCCCGCTGCATAAATGCGTCCAGGTCGCGGTGGTAGCAGGCCGCAGAAAAACCGGCTTCGGCTGGATTGTCGGCCAGGCAAATCATTTCATTGGTTCCTTTCCGCAACAAGGTAATTTGTCCCCTGGAGTTATAACCGTAAACCGTAGCATTGGCCTTTTTATCTTCCGGAGCCGCCAGCAGGGCTGTTTTGATTTGCACATCGGCTGAAGGCACTTTGTTTTGGGCGCAGGCACTTACTCCCAACAGGGGCAGTAACAATATCAGTAAAAAAGGTTTCATGCTTATGGTATGTGTTAGTAAGATGATGCAAACGTGAGTTGATTTCTTCCATCCATGCTTTGTACGCCAACTATTATGCAGGCTTTTCAACCAAACCATCAATTTCCAATGCAGTGGAGGAAGCATTGCCTCTCGTCTAAAATAATCAAAAAAGCGGAACCCCTTCTTTTAAAAAACCCATATAGAAGAACAAATACAAATGCCGGTGCCAACGGAGATCTGTTTACGGTTCATCATTGTTTTCTTAACCGCCCCATTACAGGATTCCTGTAGTCTGCATTTCCCTTACAACTGCTTCAGGCTTTTGATGCTTTCGGTAACAGAGGCAAACGCATCGGCCGGCATATCGTGCTCCACAAAATAGTTTTTCATACCGGCGGTGGAAGCGGCCTTGAAGATGCGTTTAAAGTCAATGGTGCCCTTGCCTACCGGCAAAATAGTTTTTCGTTCTGCATCCAGGTCTTTTACATGCCATAAGGGAAAACGCCCCGGGTGCTTTTGAAACAAGGCTACCGGGTCAGCTCCTCCTTTTATCACCCACGCCAGGTCCAGCTCCATCTTCACCAGGTCAGGAGCGGTTTCGGAAAGGAATAAATCATAAGGCACCACACCCTCTACGGTCCGGAACTCCGCGTCATGGTTGTGATAGGCCAACTGAAGGCCCGCCTTTTGTGCGGCTTCGGCGGCTTTGTTCAATACCGCAATGGAACTTTTGATTTCTTCCAAATTATTGATGGGCGTACTGGCGCATACCAGGTACGTCACCCCTCCTGCCGCCGCTTCGTCTACCAGCTCCTGGTAATTGTCGCGCAGGTTTTTCATGGGCGGAATGGAAACAGGCTTGCCATCAGGGCCCTGCGGCGGCCTGGCATTAGGCGGCATTTTAATGGGTGCGCCCAATACATGGTGCGACTTCCAGCTCAGGCCCATATCCTTCAGCAATGCAGCAAATTCCCTGGCTGGCAAACCATAATAGCCGCCCTTTCTGCTAAAAGCCGACTCAATGTTTTTATAACCCAGGTCGGCACCTTTATGAAGCGTACCTTTTACATCGCTATCAATGACATTGAAAAAGGTAAACAACTGCACACCCGGTGCCGGCTGATCGATTCCGGTAAAAAAAGAAGCCGAAGTCTTTGAAAGCGCCAGGCTACCGATAGCCGCCAGGCTGCTTTGTTGTAAAAATTGTCTTCTGTTGAGCATAATGAATGAGTTGGAATGGATGAATGTTGAATGGGAAAAACCCCGCTGTTGGTTAAAGG
>JAEWAC010000252.1 GCA_023391895.1 Bacteroidota bacterium | reverse complement strand
GCTCATGGCCAGCCCACTGGCTTCCCGCATGGTTTTTACAAGTCTTAATTCAAGATTGGTTCTGCCCGTTAGCTCGAGCAGCTTTTTTATGACCATGCATTGCTGGTAGTCTTTCTGGCCCATATACAGCCGGGAGGGCTGAACAATAGAAAGCAAGCGGTCCACCACCTGGCACACACCCTGAAAGTGCCCCGGACGGTAACGGCCTTCCAGAATGTGCTCCAGTTCGCCCAGTTAGTAGTGTTTTTTAACATAGTCTGCCGGGTAAATTTCATCGCTGGAGGGTAAGAATAGCAGGTCGCATCCGGCTGCTTCCAGTAGTTCAATATCTTTTTCGATGGTAACCGGATAGTGGTCAAAATCATCCTTATTGTTAAACTGGGTAGGGTTGATGAAGATGCTGCAAACCGTTACTGCCGTTTCTGCTCTGCTGGCTTCTATCAGGGATAAATGGCCTTGGTGCAACGCCCCCATGGTAGGTACAAACCCTATCTTTTTGTTATGTGTTTTCAGTGTGCTGATGTGAGCAGAAAGATCGGCCGCTTTTTTAAAAATAATCATTTCAAAAGGCTATGTCTGTGGCGCTTTTAGAAGTTGTGCAATAAATTGGTTACCTTTGCAAACCTTTTTTTAATCGTACTAAAACGGGTTTACAATGTCAGCAAAGAAAAGAATTTTATTTATTGCCAACGAAATGTCTCCTTATCTGGAATTGACGGAATTTTCTGAAGTAGTAAATAAACTGGCCATCAAAGCAAATGAAAGTGGATTTGAAGTTCGTTGCATCATGCCTCGTTTTGGGACCATCAATGAGCGCCGGCACCGGCTGCACGAAGTTGTGCGCCTGTCGGGTATCAACGTATCCATTGATAATGAAGACTTTCCTTTACAAATTAAAGTAGCTTCCTTACCCAACGCCCGCCTTCAGGTTTATTTTTTAGATAACGAAGACCTTTTTAAAAGAAAATATGTGTTTACCGATGACAATGATCAGTGGTTTGACGACAATGGCCTGAGGGCTGTTTTCTTTTGTAAAGGCGCCCTGGAAACCGTAAAAAAATTCGGCTGGCCGCCCGACATTATCCATTGCAGTGGCTGGATGACGGGACTGATTCCTTTTTACCTGAAAACCGTTTATAAAAAAGAGCCTGTTTTTGCCCACAGCAAAGTCATCTATACCATAGGTCAAACCACCTTTGAAGAAAAACTGGACAAAGACTTTGTGAAAAAAGCACAGATCCATGCTTCTTTGAAAGAAAAAGACCTTGACATGTTCAAAGATGCCGACAACCTGTCGATGTTGCGGGGCGGCGCCACTTATGCGGATGCCATCACATTCGGCAGCGAAGAGATAGATCCGAAACTGGTAGAAGAGTTTTCCAAGGTAAGAGGAAAGAAGACCCTGCCCTTTAATCAGGAATCTGATTTAACAGACTATTTACAGTTGTATAGCGATCTTGCAAGCAAGTAATTTTTAACAGCTCAATATTAATAAGTGAAGAAGCTTAGTCTGTTCCGTTCACCACTGGTTTTGGTTTTAAGTACAATAGTTCTTTTTTCATCCTGCAAAAAAATCAACGAAGCCACTGAGCTGGGCGATGAGCTGATGCCGAGGGTAGATAACATCAATACTTTTGAAACTTCCTTCGAAACACTAACCAATAATTTTCTATTTACTGATACCGCTGAGGAGAAAACGTTGGAATATCAGGATAATGTTGCCTTAGGCAACATTATCAATGATCCTGAATTTGGTGCTACCAATGCCAGCGTATATTTCGGCCTGAGTGCGCCGGGCACCAGCGCCAGTACCGGCAGTAACGGCACTTACCCTTTTACCTCCAAAGAAAACCTGATCATTGATTCGGTGGTTCTTTCGCTGAGTTATACCAGGGCTTATGCTGACAGCATTGGTATGCAAACGGTAAGGGTTTATGAAATAGCGTCCACATCAGGATTTAACGAAAGCACAGGAAACCGGTTTACCGATCCAGATATCGAAACAACCGGAGCGGAATTAGGTTCCCAAACCTTTTCCTTCAATACCCTTGATGATTCCATTTCCATCATCCGGAAAGATACCGTGAAAACGGCCAATGTGCTCCGCATCCGGCTGGACAATGCCCTGGGTTACCGCCTGGCTTCTTTCGATACGGCCCAGACCCCCAATGGCGGCTATTATAACGACTCTTTGTTTAGAAGGTTGTTTCCGGGTCTGGCGATCAGGCCTGATGCCGGAATGGGTAACGGTCTGGCTTTTTTTAACCTGGCTGATGTTACCAAAACCAATTTAACGGTTTACTATAGAGCTACTAAGGGTGGGGTAAAAGATACGGCCTCTGCGGTTTATGCCCATATCAGAAACGGCCAGGCCAACATCATCAAACGTACACCGGGTGGCCAGTATGCCAGCCACCTGAGCAATGGCACCGAGATAGATGAACAGCTGTATCTTCAAAGCACCCCCGGGTCTTATGCTTCTGTCAAAATACCATCCCTGGATACTTTTAGCAATAACGTGATCCACCGGGCGGAATTGATTGTAACGCGTATTCCTTCTGCTTTGGATGGCTTGTTTACTCCTCCTACGCAATTGTTCCTGGATAAAATTAATGCTACAGGCGATTCAGCTTTTATACTGCAAAGTGACCTGCTGGTGGCCGGAACGCCTTCATTTCAGCAGTTTGGCGGGCAGTTAAAGGATAATGTCTACAAGTTCAATATCACCAAGCACGTACAGGATATCATTAGCCGGAAAGAACCGAACCGGACGCTCAGGCTTTATGCGCCTTACTTTGCTTATCCATTTGGAATCATAGACGGTGGTAAAGCTGCGCGAATTCCTATCCAGACGGCTGCCCAGCCTGCATATGGCCGTGTAGTGCTGGCGGGTGGCACCTTTTCCGACCCATCGCTGCGCCTGCGTTTAAGAATTGTTTATTCAAAAATCTAATATTATTTCTTACAATCGGGTCGGGTGCTATATTTGCACCCGATTCTGTATTTTACCATACTGCTTTACTAATCAAATTCTTTATTCATGCCTTACTTATTTACATCGGAAAGCGTTTCTGAAGGACATCCTGATAAAATTGCCGATCAGATCTCAGATGCTTTGATTGATCATTTTCTGGCATTCGATCCTCAGTCAAAAGTAGCCTGTGAAACTTTGGTAACTACCGGACAGGTGGTTTTAGCGGGTGAAGTAAAGTCAAAAGCTTATCTGGATGTGCAGGAAATAGCCCGTAACGTTATTCGTAAAATCGGCTATACCAAAAGCGAATATATGTTTGAGGCCAACTCCTGCGGTATTCTTTCAGCCATTCACGAACAATCGTCCGATATCAACCAGGGCGTAGACAGGCAGAAAAAAGAAGAGCAAGGTGCCGGCGACCAGGGCATGATGTTTGGCTATGCTACCGCCGAAACCGAAGACTACATGCCGCTGGCTTTAGACCTGGCCCACAAAATTTTGCAGGAACTGGCGGCGTTGCGTCGTGAAAATAAACAAATCAAGTACCTGCGTCCGGATGCCAAAAGCCAGGTGACGCTGGAGTACGATGATAACAACCGCCCGGTACGCATCGATGCCATTGTGGTATCTACCCAGCATGATGATTTTGATACCGAAGCTAAAATGCGGGAGCGCATTCAAAAGGATATAATCAACATCCTGATTCCCCGGGTAAAAGCCAAGTATAAAAAATACCCCAAGCTTTTCAATGGCGAAATTAAATAACATATCAATCCTACCGGTAAGTTTGTGATTGGTGGTCCGCATGGCGATACCGGCTTAACCGGCCGCAAAATCATTGTGGATACCTATGGTGGTAAAGGTGCACACGGTGGCGGTGCTTTCAGTGGTAAAGATCCTTCCAAGGTAGACCGTTCTGCCGCCTATGCTACCCGCCATATTGCCAAAAACCTGGTAGCTGCCGGTGTGTGCGACGAGGTGCTGGTGCAGGTGTCCTACGCTATTGGTGTAGCACAGCCCATGGGCCTTTACATCAACACTCATGGCACTGCCAAAGTGGACATGACCGATGGTCAAATTGCCAAAATAGTAGGCGATATTTTTGACATGCGTCCGTACTTTATTGAACAACGCTTAAAACTGCGTAATCCTATCTACAGCGAAACAGCAGCTTACGGACACATGGGGCGCAAGCCGGAAGTAGTGGTAAAAGAGTTTCCTACCCCGGATGGTAAAGTCATCAAAAAGAAGGTGGAACTGTTTACCTGGGAAAAGCTGGATTATGTGAGCAAGATCAAAAAGGCATTTGGCATTAAATAACCAATGACATTTCTCTATATCAACCTCTGCACCGGTGGCAGAGGTTTTTTATTTGTGGACTAACCCTAATTTTGAACGGTGAAAAATTTCAGATCCCCGCATCGACCCAAAAAAAGTTCCTTGATCATAGGCAGGCAGGCAGTAGCAGAGGCGATTCGTTCCGGCAAGCAGTTAGAGCGTATTTACCTGCAGAACAATGCACATGGAAAAATCATAGATGACATAACGGCTGCGGCCGCACAGCAAAAAATACCCGTTAATAAAGTACCGGTTGAAAAGCTCAATGGCTTTAATATCACCAACCACGAAGGATGTGTGGCACTGATCGCCAATGTGCAGTACCACGACCTGCAGGATGTGATTTCTTTTGTAGTGGAAAAAGGGGAGGCGCCGCTGCTGCTGATACTGGACGGCATTACCGACATCCGAAACATTGGCGGTATTGCCCGAACGGCTTACTGCACCGGGGTGCATGCCATCATTATTCCGGACAAAGGCGTGGGAATGCTCAACGAAGATGCGGTACTGACCTCGGCCGGTGCCCTGGAGCATATACCCGTGTGCCGGGTCGGCAGCCTGATGAAAACGGTGGATGACCTGCACATGAACGGCATCAAAGTACTGGCCAGCGAAATGACGGCCACCAAAAATGTATACGACTGCAACTTCAAAGAACCGGTAGCCATCGTAATGGGCAGCGAGGAGAAAGGCATTTACCCGGCGCTGATGAAGATTTGCGACGAAAAGTTTAAAATACCCATGTCCGGCAACTTTGAATCTTTGAACGTTTCCGTAGCCACCGGTATGATCCTGTACGAAGCCATGAAGCAAAGAAGCGGCGTGTGACTTGAATTGTGACCGAAGCACAGCAGCATATGGTTTTTTGGATCACAAATTACGCAGATTTTAAAAAAGGATTTCACAGAGGTATGAGACGTACAGACTCTTGAAAAAGTTGTCATCTTTTACAGATGAGCCCAGAATGGTTCGAAAGCCCATACGTCAATTCTATAGATGAATAGAAAACTCCCTCTGATCCCTCCCTCTCCACCGGGGAGGGATCAGAGGGAGGGGCCGGGTTTTTAAACCTTTGCCAAGCTTTGGTTGCGTCGCACCCTTCAGAGATTTGTTCTTTTATCAACGATTAAACGGGAAGCATCTTCATGACAGTTAATGAAAATACAAATCTAAGTTCCCCCTTCAGGGCGACAGGAGGCATCCGGCTGGTTGAATGTCCCCGGGATGCCATGCAGGGCTGGAAAACCTTTATACCTACGGAAAAAAAGATACAGTACCTCAATGCTTTGTTACAGGTGGGTTTTGATACTCTTGATTTTGGATCGTTTGTTTCACTCAAGGCCATTCCGCAAATGAGCGACACGCATGAGGTTTTGAAGGGTTTGGATCTGTCTCAAACTACTTCAAAACTATTAGCTATCATTGCCAATACACGCGGGGCGGAACAAGCCGTTGCTTATGGCGCTATTACTTATTTAGGTTTTCCCTTGTCTGTTTCCGAATCCTTTCAACAGCGTAATACCAACGCCAGTATAGCTGATGCAATGATTCGCGTAAGTGAAATTCAGGAATTGTGTGTAAAGAATAACAAACAACTGGTGGTGTATGTTTCCATGGGTTTTGGAAATCCCTATGGTGATCCGTATTCGGAAGAAATTGTTTTCCATTATGCTGATCAACTGGTGCGGCAGGGCATCTCCATTATTGCTTTGGCTGATACCGTGGGCGTGGCTACACCCGAACAGGTGCAGCGGGTAACCGGTTACTTGATCCAATCCTTGCCTGCCATTGAAATAGGCGTGCATTTACATTCTACTGCCCATCATTGGAAGGAAAAAGTAGAGGCAGCCTATAGTGCCGGTTGCCGCCGCTTTGATGGCGCTTTGAAAGGCATTGGCGGCTGTCCTATGGCCAATAACGAACTGGTGGGCAATATGAACACGGAATGGCTGCTGGCTTTTTTCAAAGAAAAGGGACAGTCCTTATCCATTAACAACCAGGCTTTGCAACAGAGCTTGCAACTGGCAACAGAAATTTTTGTGTAATGAACTTCATGTTGAATTTAGATATACCCAAAGCAGACCGGCTAATAGACCATCAGCAAAAGATTTTATCTGTCGGCTCCTGCT